>JAYVXQ010000249.1:0-15271 GCA_043785025.1 Acetobacteraceae bacterium | reverse complement strand
GCGCCGGTCATGCCGCGTATCTGACCGCGGATGAGGTCCTGGCGATCGCCAAAGCCGGAGAAGCGGCGGGTTGCACGGAAGCTTTATTCACCCTCGGCGACAAGCCCGAACTGCGCTATCGCGCGGCGCGGGAGGCGTTGGATGCTCTCGGTCACAAGACGACGATTTCCTACCTCACGGCGATGTGCGCGCTGGTGTTGAAGGAAACCACGTTACTGCCGCACGTCAATCCAGGCGTGATGACGGCGGATGAAATCGCGGCGTTGCGCGCGGTGTCCGCCAGCCAGGGGATCATGCTGGAATCCACCAGCGAGACACTGTGCGAACCCGGCGGGGTGCATTACGGCTCTCCGGACAAACACCCGGCGGCACGGCTGGAAACGATCCGTCTCGCCGGTGAATTGAAAGTGCCGTTCACCACGGGGATTCTCATCGGCATTGGCGAGACCCGCGCCGAGCGGCTGGATGCGTTGGAGGCGATCGCCGACCTGCACGCGCGCCACGGCCATATCCAGGAAGTGATCGTGCAGAATTTCCGCGCCAAGCCCGACACGAAGCGGGCCGGCGCCGATGAGCCCGATCTGGACGACGAACTCTGGACCATTGCCGCCGCGCGGCTGATCCTGCCGCCCGAGGTGCATGTTCAGGCGCCGCCGAATTTGTCGCCCGGCGTCTATCAAAATCTGATCGCGGCGGGGATCGACGATTGGGGCGGCGTCTCACCGGTGACGATTGACCATGTGAACCCCGAGGCGCCGTGGCCCGAACTCGACGCGCTGGCCCATCACACGGCGGCGATGGACAAAATCCTGGTGCCGCGGCTGCCGGTTTATCCCGGCTGGCTGAACGCCCAGTGGCTGGATAAGAAGGTCGCGCCGCGCGTCATTCAGCAATCGGATTCCGAGGGCCTGGCGCGCGACGACGCGTGGTCGCCGGGCGAAACGATTTCTCCGGTCCCGCGCCGCGTGCTGCTGGATCGGGTCGATCCCGCCATCGAAAAAATCCTGGACCGCGCCGCCGCCGGACAGCGTCTGGACGAACCCGAGATCATGCGTCTGTTCTCCGCCCGCGACATTGATTACGAGCGCGTGACCACCATCGCCGATGCTTTGCGTAAAAGCATGAGCGGCGAGACGGTTCGCTACGTCGTCAACCGCAACATCAATTATACCAATATTTGCTATTACCGCTGCACGTTCTGCGCGTTCTCCAAAGGGAAAACGCATGAGGCGTTGCGCGGCGCGCCGTATGATCTCGATACCTCGGAAATCGTCCGCCGGTCCGTCGAGGCGTGGGATCGTGGTGCGACCGAGGTTTGTCTGCAGGGCGGCATTCATCCGGAGTATACCGGCGCCACGTATGTCAACATCTGCAAGGCGATCAAGGCCGCCGTGCCGGGGATGCACATCCATGCTTTCTCGCCGCTGGAGGTGACCCAGGGTGCGGCGACTCTCGGCAAGACCCTCAGTGAATTTCTCACGGATTTGAAAGAGGCGGGCCTCGGTACGCTGCCGGGCACGGCGGCCGAAATCCTGGACGACGAGATCCGCGCCATCATTTGTCCTGACAAAATCAATACTCAGCAATGGGTTGACGTCGCGCGCGCGGCGCACGCGCTTGGCCTGCGCACGACCTCGACGATCATGTATGGGCATGTCGAGGGGCCGCTGAATTGGGCGCGGCATCTGCTGGTGCTGCGGGATTTGCAGGCGGAAACCGGGGGGTTCACGGAATTCGTGCCCCTGCCCTTCGTGCATATGGAAGCCCCGATGTATCTGCGCGGCATGGCGCGCAAAGGGCCGACTTTGCGGGAAGCCGTGCTGATGCACGCCGTCGCGCGGCTCGTGCTGCATCCGCTGATCACCAACATCCAGACCTCGTGGGTCAAGATGGGTCCCGAGGGTTGCGCGATGTGCCTGAACGCGGGGGCCAACGACATGGGCGGGACGCTGATGAACGAAAGCATCTCGCGCGCGGCGGGCACCCAGCATGGTCAGGAATTCGCCCCCGAGCAGATGGAGGGCTTGATCAGCGGCATTGGCCGGCGCGCGATGATCCGCGACACGCTGTATGGTTCCGTCGGCAACGAGCGTCAGGCGCGGTCGTTCGGGGCGCCGGAGTTGACGCCGATGGTGCTGACACCACCGAAGAAGGCGATCGCGGCGGAATAGCTGGCGGCCGTTATTGAGTGCCGTTTGAATATCCACAAGCTCCATTCTTCTCGCGGCAAGGGAGATCAGATTGACGACGCTCGCGGCGAACCCGACGGTGTTACCGCTGGACGAAGCCAGAAGGCGGCTACGCGCTCTGTACGGCGATCGTCTGGCACGGATCGTGTTATTCGGCTCGCGCGCGCGGGGAGATCATCGGGATGATTCGGATTACGACGTCGCGGTCTTCCTCAAAACCTGGCCGGATTGGTGGCGGGAACTCGATGTGCTCGCAGGCCTGAGCAACGATTTGCTCGACGCGAGCGGCGCGGTCTTTGACATCAAACCGTACGCCGTCCGGGAATGGTCGGATCAAACACCTCTGATGAGTGAAATTCGCCGGGACGGAATCGACCTATGAAACCCGAGACCGAGCAGTTGATGGCCGCTGCGCGAGAATTACTCGACGAAGCACGATCGATCGCGGCGATCGGCATTTGGACCCAGGTCGGGCGGGGCGCGTATTCGGCGGCGCTGCAATCCGCCCGCGCTTATATCTTTGAGCGATCGGGAATGATCTCAAAAACTCACACCGGCACCCGCGCCCGCTTCGCCGAACTCACGCTGAACACACCCGACTTTCCATCGGATCTGCGAGGATTTCTGGGCCGAAGTCACGCGCTTAAGAACGCCGCCGACTATGAGATTGGCCCAAAGCGCCAAATCCCCGCTGACCGGGCGATCGCCGCGCTGGAAACCGCAACGCGTTTCGTCGATCGCATAGCAGAGGCGCTGGCGGAATAGCCGCCCTGCCCCGATCGTCTTTCAATCCGACCTCACCCATGCCACATGAAATCCATGAGACACATGCGCGCCGCCCCTCCCCCGGCCGACACCAGCCCGCCCAATGGGCATTTGAGCAATACTCAGATCGTCATTTCGTTGCTGCCGTATCTGTGGCCCAAGGGTAATCTGGGCGCCCGTGCCCGCGTCATGACCGCCGTGCTGTTCATGCTGTTGGCCAAGTTCGCCGCCGTTTATGTGCCAATTTTGTATGGCCGCATGGTCGACAACCTCAGCGGCGTCAACCAATCGCCGCTGATCATGCCGGTCGCGCTGATCCTGGCCTATGGCCTGGCACGGGTCGGCGCGGCGGGATTCGGCGAGGTCCGGGATGCGCTGTTCGCCTCGGTCTCGCAGCGCGCGGTGCGCCTCGTGGCGCTGCGGACCTATCAACATCTGCATCGAGTCAGCCTGCGCTTCCATCTGGACCGTCAGACCGGCGGGCTGTCGCGGGTCATCGACCGCGGCGTACTAGGCATGCAGTCGGTGCTGCGCCTCGCGGTGTTCAATGTCGTGCCCACGGCGGTCGAGCTGCTGCTGGTCACCGGTATCATCTGGCATCTGTTCGACTGGCGCTATGCCGCCGTCACGTTGTCCGCCGTCGTGATCTATGTGCTGTTCACCAGCGTGCTGGCCGGCCGCCGCGGCCGCTATCGCCGGACACTGAACGAAACGGATAACGAGGCCTCCAGCAAGTCGCTCGACTCGTTGTTGAACTACGAAACCGTCAAATATTTTGGCAATGAGGCGCATGAGGCCGCGCGCTATGACCGGGCGCTGGCGCGGTATGAGCGGGCGGCGGTGCGGGTGCAGGTGTCGTTGAACATGCTCAACCTCGGCCAGGCGGCGATCATCGCGTTGGGTTTGACGGTGATCATGCTGATGGCGGCGCGCTCGATGACCGAGGGGACGATGACCATCGGATCCTTTGTGGTGATCAACACCTATTTGATTCAGTTGTACCAGCCGCTGAACTTCCTCGGCATGGTCTACATGACCATCAAGCAGGGCCTGGTGGACATGGAGCAGATGTTCACCCTGCTGAACGTCGCACCCGAGGTCCGGGACAATCCGGACGCTCCCGCGCTGACGGCACAAGGGGGAACCGTGACGTTCGAGGATGTGCGTTTCGGATACCGGCCGGACCGGGAGATCCTGCATGGCGTCAGCTTCACCATTCCGGCGGGCAAGCGGTTGGCGATCGTGGGTCCGACCGGCAGCGGGAAATCGACTGTCAGCCGGTTATTGTTTCGCTTCTATGACGTCACCGGCGGGCGCGTGTTGATCGACGGGCAGGATATTCGGGACGTGGCGCAGGACAGCGTGCGCGCGGCCATCGGCGTGGTCCCTCAGGACACGGTGCTGTTCAACGATACGATCGGCTACAACATCGGTTACGGAAAACCCAGCGCCACGCAAGAAGAGATCGAGCAGGCGGCGCGGCTGGCGCAGGTGCATGACTTCGTCTCGCGGCTGCCCGATGGCTATGACACGATGGTGGGGGAGCGCGGGCTGAAACTGTCCGGCGGCGAGAAGCAGCGCGTCGCCATTGCCCGCACGATCCTGAAGGATCCGCGCATCCTGATCCTGGACGAGGCGACCAGCGCGCTCGACACCCGCACCGAACAGGATATCCAGGGCGCGTTCCGGGCGGTCATGAGCCATCGGACCACGTTGGTGATCGCGCACCGCCTGTCGACGGTGGTCGATGCCGATGAGATCATCGTGCTGCGCGACGGCGCGATCGAGGAGCGGGGCTCGCACGCGCGGCTGCTGGCGCATGACGGTCTTTATGCCAAAATGTGGGCGATGCAGGCCGATGAGCCGGTGCCGGAACCGGTTTGAACCTGAAAAAAGGGCGATGAGATGACACCAGACCAGGGACAGGAACCGCCCGCCGAACTGAGCCTCGCGGGGTCGGTCGTGGACAAATCGATCGAATATATGATGGGGCAGAACGTTCCGCCCGTGGCGATCGCCTCGGCGTTATTGGGCGGGTCGATGGCGCTGCTGGCGAAGACCTTGGGCGATGAGGCGATCATCGGCATTCTGAACAACGCCATCGCCAGCGTGCGGGCGGGGGAACTGCGCGCGCCCCCGCCGAACTGATCCCGCGGATCAGGGCAATTTCTGGCCGGTCTCCGCCATGCGCGTCTGGATCATTTGGGAATCCCACCCGGTCAACGCCTGAACCGACGCCGCTTCCTGTTTGAAGCGGGCGGGCAGACCGGCCCGGTACCACCAGCCGGAGATACACGTGGCCTCCCCGGTGAAAGGCCGGTTCATCACATAGCGCGCCTGGAAAGATTGCGTGTCGGCGGTTTCGTGCAGGGCCAGATCCTCGGGGAAATTCGCCCGATCGTAACGGACATGCAGCCTGGTCACGAACGCGGCCTGTTGCCAGCCATTGGGTTCGATCCAGCTGGCTCCCAAAGCGCGCAATTCGCCGTTGGTCATGGGCGGCGAGGTGCAAGGATCGCAGGCGCCCATGTTCCAGGCGTATTCCAGGAAGACCGCGCCCCGGTTGGCGGCGGACTGGCGGGCGAAGACGGCGTCATAGAATTCGCCGAATTTCGCCTCGACGAACAGCGGGACGTTGTTGCCGGTGGGGACTTTCACGGTCGGGTAATTCGTTGTTTCCAGCCGCCCGCGGCGGGTCAGCGCCATGACGATCATGTCTTGCGGACCATCGGCGTTGACCGTGCCCAGACGGATCGGGAGCATGAATTTCGGCGATTTATAGGTGACCTGGATGGGCCGCAGAAACCCGCTGGTGTTCATTTTCAGCTTCGCCAAATTCACCTTGGCGAGAAAGAAATGCATGCCCTGACGAAGGTAGCTGCCGACGGTTTCCTCCGCCCCCGCGGGCACGCGGTATCCGTTCTGATTGAGATACGCGACCAGATCGGCGGGCACCGTCGCGGTCAGAACGATGATGTCATATTCCTCGACGGTATATTTCTCCTCGATGACCACGGTGGAGCGTTTCACCCCTTCCGCGACGGGCGCCGCGGCCGTCGGCGCGGGCATGGGGATACCCCCCCAACCCGACGGTTCCGGCGCGCAGGGATCCTTGTCGTGATATTGCACCAGGCGCGGCTTGGTGTAGTCGGCCAGATGTTGCACGATCTCGGGCTTCAGGACCTTCACCTGATCCTTCTTGATGACCGTGGGCACCGGCACGACCAGGCCAAATTGTTTCGGATCGCCAAGAATATCGCTGGCCATCGTCACCTGCGTCGTGTCGCCGTCATGCGCCAGCACGACGCGTGAGGCCTTGTTGATCAACGGCGTGTCAGTTGTCGCCACATAGAAGCCGCAGAAGGCGCTGGCGGTGTGACTGTAGGCGAAAGACGCGGCGATGGTCAGCGACAGAACGCGGGTGAAAGGACGCATGAGGGGTCAACTCCGATTTTGGACGGGCCAGGCGAAGCGCGTGGCGGGTAAGAAGCGATCGATCAAGGGCGTGGCGCAGGAAACCAGGATCAGGGCGTGGAAAAGGCCCTCCCGGATTTGGAAACGGAACAACAACAGATGCGCTGTGATCGCCACGGCGGCGGCGAACAGCATGCGCCCCCAGCGGCTGTCCGGGGTGGAGCGCGGGTCGGTCAGCATGAACAGGGCGAAGATCAGAATGGCTCCGGATTGCATTTGGTGCAGCGGAATGGTCAGCGGATCGCCAAGCGACCAGGCGCGCGCCACCAGCAATCCGGCGTGGAACGTCAGGAACGCGAGCGCGATATCCAGCCGCGCGACCCGGGTGAGGATCATTCCGCCCATCGCGCATACCAGCGCCACCAGCCACAGCCGCGTCCCCCATTGACCGGGGGATACCCACACACCTGGCGCCACCAGCAACAGCACGACGATCGCGAACGCCGACGGGTTGAACAGATGTTTTCCATTGATCCGCAACGCGAACTTGGAGCCCATGGCGAGCACGCCGGCCACAGCCCAGACCCATGGATCGTGGGAGCGTAGCAGCAGGCTGAGCGACAGCGCCGCGGGCAGCGCGCTTTTCCAGTTCAGATCGGTGCCGGTGACGCGCGCGCGGACGCACTCCATGCCGAGGACAGCGGCGATATAGGTCGCGATTTGCAACAAGGACGGGCCGAAATCGACCGTGCTCAAGACCAGGATTAGCAGGATGCTCTGCGCCGCGATCTGGCCCAATCGCGGATCGAATCGAATGGAAGGCCATTCGGGGGCGGCGATTGATGGGGCGGTGATCACGTGGACGCGTTCCCTCCGTTTTCTCGATATCGCGGCAATACGGTTAAATCGTGGCCCGGTTCCAGTGACACCGGAGGCGGAATGAACAAGGAACGATTGATCGCGTTCAGCGATGGCGTGATCGCGATCATCATCACCATCATGGTTCTGGCGTTGAAGTCCGGCGCGATCCATCGAGACACTCATCATCATTTGTCGCATACCCGCAAGCGGGTGAACGGGAGCGGTTTCCGATCGCGTCAGGCTCACGGAACCCGCTCTGATGACTTGTTTCGGCGAGCAGCGTCATCCGATCAGGTGTGGCCACCTGATCGGATGACGCTCCAGACCTTGATAGCGTCAGGTTGACGCGATCAAGGTCCGCGTTTGTTAAGTTTCAGAGGGCGATTCACGTCCGAAGTTGGTTCAACTTCAGACGATCGCGCTCTAACGGCCAAAAAGGCCCGGCCTCCGTAACCCGGCTGTAACTCCGGACTGGTACGTCCGGACGGTGTGGTGCCCCGATCTGACGCTGGCGGCGCCCAACAGGCCTGGATCAAAACCATGCGGTACACGGCACGAGATCAGGAGACCGGAGCATGACCGCGGGGCCCGCGTGGCTTTTGGAGGATGATGCCGCCTCCGCCTCCCGCCGCGCGTTGAACGAAGCGCTTTTGGTGGCTCAGGCGGGGGATCGCCCGCGTGCGCGCCAGCTTTGCGCCGCGATCGTTTTCGACGCGCAACCGATGCTGACGGCGCGGGCCGATTTGTTGCGCGACACCATCGCCGTATTGCTGACCGCGCGATCTTTCCAGTTGCTGTCCCGCCTCGTCGCATCCGTCAGCGGATACACGACGGACGTCAGGATTTGCCGCGATTTGTCCGGCGCGATCGCACGACCCGAAGGTACCTGGGACGGGCAGCGGATGACGCTCACCCTGGACCCGCGGTGGCTGGATCGGATCCCCGGTGACGATGCGTTCCTGCGCCGTTGGAGCGAATTGCTGATCGCCGGCATGGACGGCGATATGGATGTCACCGGGGAATGGTCGGGGACGCCGTTATTCGAACTCGCCTGACCTGGTGATCGAAGCCAACGCTCACATAACGACCGGGGTCACACCCGCGCGGGTTCGATCCGGCTGGCGACACGATCCCGCCGCTCGCGATAATCCCGGTAAACACGCTGCGCGGTTTCGATGTCATGGGCTGCGAAACTCACCAGTCCGCCGGGGCGGATTTGGGCGAACCGCGGCAGGTCGGGGGTGATGATCGTGGCCAGTTTCGGGTAACCGCCCATGGTCTGGCAATCCATCATCAGCACCACGGGTTGACCGCCGCCCGGGATTTGGATGCATCCCGGCATCAGCCCGTCTGAAACGATGTTGAAGCCTTTTTCATGCGGCAGCGCCGGTCCCTCCAGCCAGGTGCCCATCCGGTCGCCGCGATGCGTGACCCGCCACGACGACGCCAAAAAATTACCGATCGTATCGGATGAAAAGAAATCTCGTTGCGGTCCCATGACTACCCGCAATGGCCCGGTAGAGCGGCGGGGTTGGGGGATGCGGGCCTCGGGGGTGAGAGGGGCGGCGTCCAGCAGCAGCGGTATCGCATCCCCCGCTTGCAAACGGCGGCCCGCGATCCCGCCGATACCGGAGCGCAGATGCGTGGAACGGGAGCCCAGACGGGGGGCGACGACGAAGCCTCCGGCGACGGCGAGGTAACCCCATACGGCGTCCCGTGTTCCCCCGATCGTCAGGGTCTGGCCGCGAACCAGGCGGTGGCTTCGCCACGCCGCGAGGGGGCCGTCATCGGACGACACAGTGAAGGCGCCTCCGGTGACGGCGACGCGGCAGGATGCGGCCTCGACGCGCCAAACTCCTCCGGCATGGGCGAACTCCAGCGCCGCGGCGTTGGGGGGATTGCCAATGAGGGCGTTGGCGATCAGCAGCGCATCGGGGTCCATCGCGCCCGCGCCGGCGACGCCAAAGCGGCGCCAGCCGACGCGGCCGATGTCCTGCAGCGTGACATGGGCTCCGGGCTCGACCGCGCGCAAAACCGGGGTCATGCGGCTGTGCGCACGAGCGGCAGCAGGGCGCCGGTGTCCAATGCGGCCAGATGCCGGTACTCGGCGGCGTCGATGCGTCGGAAGCGAACGCGGTCACCCGCGCGGAACAGGAACGGGTCGCGGCGTGCGGCCTCAAAGGGTTTCAACGGCGTTTGGCCCAATTTGTACCAGGCGGTGGGCAGAGGGATCGAGGCGATGGCGCATTGCATGCCGCCGATCACCACCGAGCCCTCGGGCACCATTGGCCGCGGCACATCGCGGCGGGAGATATGCAGCGCGTCCGGCAACCGGCCGAGATACGGCAGCCCCGGCGCGAAACCGACCATGTAGACGCGATATTCGGCATCGCAATGAAGGCGGATCACGGCGTCTTCGGTCAGGTTCAGCAGGCGCGCGGCCTCGGCGAGATCGTCCCCAAACGGCGGATCGTAGATCACGGGGATGGTCCACGACGCGATCCGGGCCGCGCCGGGGATTACGTCGCGGGAGATCAGCCGATGTAACGCGATGACGAGATCGGCGTGCGAAATCTCCATCGGGTCGTAACAAATTAACAGGGACCGGTAACTCGGGACCGTTTCGATGATGCCCTCGATCTCCGCCGCCGCGAGCGCGATATCGAGTTGGACAACCGCCTGATTGAGTTCGGGCGAGATCTCGTCGCCGAATTCCACGGTGACGGCGCTGTCGCCAACCGGGAGGACGCGGGGATAGATCGGAGTTGGGGTCACGGAATGGGACTCGGAGGGAAGGTTTTTTCAGATCTTAGGCGGGTTCCTTAGAGCGGTATCCGTTCGCGTTGGTTCACGGAGACCGCTCTAAACTTTTGTATTGGCGAGCCTCTTTATCCGACCCGGTGTATCAACCTGATCGGACGATACTCTAACGCCGGGAATGGGGGTTGTCTTGACCGCCTGATCGCGGCGGTCTCACCTGGGCCCAGGGAAATCCGTTCAGGGAGACACATCATGTCCGTTCGTTTGGTCGTCAGCATCAACGCCATGCCGGGCAAGGGCGGCGCGCTCGCGGCCGTGTTCCGGGACCGCTGCGCCGATGTGATGAAAGAACCGGGCTGCGAACAGTTCGAAGTGTTTCAGAGCGTGCTGAACCCCGACCACCTGACGCTGCTGGAATTATGGTCGGATCAGGCGGCGCTGGATGTTCACGCCAAGGTCAACACCACCCGCGCGCCGTTGCCGCCCGGTTTGCGCGCCGATGGCGGCTCGCGGGAGGATTACCTTTACGCCAAAGTCCGCTAATCGGCGGGAGCCGGCGTTTTATCGCGATAAACGCAAAATTCGGTCGCGGAACAGCGCCAGCATTCGGGTTTACGCGCCTTGCAAATATAGCGTCCGTGCAGGATCAGCCAGTGATGCGCGTGCCGCAGCATGTCTTTCGGGATCCGCTTCACCAGCCCATCCTCGACCGCGCGCGTGGTCGTGCCCGGCGCGATTCCGGTGCGATTGCCCAATCGAAAGATGTGGGTGTCGACGGCCATGGTGGCCTCACCGAAGGCGACGTTCAGCACGACGTTGGCGGTCTTGCGCCCGACGCCCGGCAAAGCCTCCAACGCCTCGCGGTTGTCCGGGACTTCGCCGCCATGGCGTTCCAGCAGAAGGCGTGACAATTCGACGACGTTTTTCGCCTTCGCCTGCCACAACCCGATCGAGCGGATATGGCGCGCCACGCCCTCGACGCCAAGGCGGACCATGGCCTCGGGCGTCGCGGCCTCGGCATACAGCGCGCGGGTGACGCGGTTGACCGAGACGTCGGTCGCCTGCGCCGACATCACCACGGCGCACAGCAGCGTATAGGGCGTTGTGTAGTTCAGTTCGCTCTCCGGCTCGGGGTTCGCGGCGGCGAGGGCGGCGATGAAGCCATGCACCGCCGCGCGGGTCATCGTTCGGGGCTTTTTTGGGGGTTCAGTCGAAGCCAAGGAACCCCTCCGCGTCTCGAATCGGTTTGGCGGCGCGCAGTTTCGCGAGGTCCGGCAGCGGGCGGGCGGTGCGAACATCACCGGCCAGCAAAGTTTCCAGCGCATGAGCCACCGCGAGAACCAGAGCATCGCCGCCGCGCGGGCCGACGATCTGCAGCCCATAGGGCATGCCGTGGCGGTCGGTGCCCATCGGCAATGACAGCGCGGGATGGCCTGGTAGCGTGACGGCATAGGCGAGCGCCAGCCAATGGAAATAGGTGCGGGTCGGTTCGCCGTCGATCTCGGCGGGAAACAATTCGCGCCAGGATCGCGGGCTGATGGTGATCGACGGTGTCAGGATGATATCGTGATTTTTAAAGAACCCCTGCCAACGGCGATAGATTTGAGTTTGTAACGTCATCGCGCGCGCGACGTCCGTGGCGGAATAGCGGAGACCCTCCGCGACATTGGCGTGGACATTGGGTCCGACATCGTTCGGACGGTCGCGGACTTTATCGGCGTGCGCGGTCAGGAAGGACAGGGAACGCAGGACCTCGAACGCTTCATCGGTGCCGGAACAATCCGGGCTGGTGTCCTCGGTATGGCCGAAGACATGGCGGAACAATCCGGTTTTTTCCGTGAACAGATCGGCGATATGGCGTTCGGTCGGAGCGAAGCCGAAATCCGGGGTCAGGGCGACGCGCAACGTCGACAGGTCGATCGCCGGCGGCGGGGTAAACGCCTCCGCCGCGCGGATGGTTCGCCCGTGCACCGAATACGCCAGCGGGTCGCGCGCGTCGTCCGACACGATCGATCCCAGAAGGAGACACGTGTCCGCGACCGTGCGCGCCATTGGGCCGAGCACCGGCAGATTACTCCAGCCGATCATCCGCCGGTCGGACGGCACCAGGCCGGGCGACGGGCGGAAGCCGACAATGCCGGAAAACGAGGCGGGGTTGCGCAACGATCCGCCGGTGTCGGAACCGGTGCAGATCGGCGCCATGCCGGTGGCCAGCGCAACGGCCGATCCGCCCGAGGATCCGGCGGCGGATTTTTCCGGATCGAACGGATTGCCGGTGACGCCATAGACCGCGTTGCGCGTGTTCGCGCCGGCGCCGAACTCGGGCGTGTTGGTTTTGCCGATGACGATCGCCCCGGCGGCGCGGGCGGCTGCGACGATGCGCTCATCCTCGGCCGGGACGTTGTTTTTGAAGATCACGCTGCCATGGGTAGTGACGAGGCCAGCGGTTTCCTCCAGGTCCTTGATCCCGATCGGCAGGCCGTGCAGCGCGCCAAGCGCGGCACCGCGAGCCACATCATCATCGGCCTGACGGGCGGTTTTACGAGCGCGATCGAAGTCGCGGGCGGGCATGGCGTTGACGGCGTGATCCACCGCCTCGATCCGCGCGATGCAGCTTTCCAGAAGCTCCGACGGTGCCAGGCGTTTGACGCCGATCAGCCGGCGCGCCTCGATGGCGGGAAGGTCGCAGGGTTCGGTCATGCTCGCCGCTCCGGTGTTACGTTCGCGAACAGGCGTAATGCCGGATCGGCGCGGTGCCAAGGCGGCGAGTGGCGTATTACCGCGCGAGGGGACGGTATTTGATGCGGTGCGGCTCGGTCGCATCGGCGCCGAGGCGGCGGCGTTTATCGGCCTCGTACGCCTCGAAATTGCCCTCGAACCATTCGACGTGGCTATCGCCCTCGAACGCCAGGATATGGGTCGCGAGGCGGTCGAGGAACCAGCGGTCATGGGTGATCACCACGACACAGCCGGCGAACTCGGTCAGCGCTTCTTCCAGCGCGCGCAGCGTATCGACGTCCAGATCGTTCGTCGGTTCGTCCAGCAGAATGACGTTATGTTCTTTTTTCAACATTTTCGCGAGGTGAACACGGTTCCGCTCACCGCCCGACAGAATGCCGACTTTCTTCTGCTGATCGGAGCCTTTGAAATTGAACGCGCCGACATAAGCCCGCGACTGGATGGCGCGCTTGCCGAGATAAATGATCTCCTCACCCTGGGAGATTTCCTGCCAGACGGTGTTTTCGGCGTTCAGACTATCGCGGCTTTGATCGACATAGCCGATCTTCACCGTCTCGCCGATCCGTAACGTTCCCGAATCGGGTTCTTCCTGACCGGTGATCATGCGGAACAAGGTGGTCTTGCCCGCGCCGTTCGGTCCGATGATGCCGACGATCCCGCCTGGCGGCAGCTTGAAGTTCATGCCGTCGATCAACAGGTTGTTGCCATAGCCTTTGCGCAGATCCTCGGCCTCGATGACGATCGAGCCCAGACGCGGTCCCGGCGGGATGACGATGTCGGCGACACCGCCCGCCTGTTCCTGCGATTTCGTCTGCAATTCCTCGTATCGCTGGATGCGGGCGCGGTTCTTGGTTTGGCGGGCGCGCGGTGTGGACTGGATCCACTCTTCCTCCTGCGCCAAGGCGCGCTGACGGGCGCTTTCCTCTTTCTCCTCCTGGCGCAAACGTTTCAGTTTCTGCGCGAGCCAGGAGGTGTAGTTACCCTCGAACGGATAGCCGCGGCCGCGTTCCAGTTCCAGGATCCAGTTGGTGACGTTTTCGAGGAAGTAACGGTCATGCGTCACGACCATGACGGTGCCGGCGTAATCGTGCAGGGTTTTTTCCAGCCAGGCGACGCTTTCGGCGTCCAGATGGTTGGTCGGCTCGTCCAACAGCAGCAGATCGGGTTTTTCCAGCAGCAGTTTGCATAAAGCGACGCGCCGCCGCTCGCCGCCCGATAGTTTTTCGACGGGTGAATCGGCGGGCGGGCAGCGCAGCGCGTCGAGGGCGATGTCGACCCGGCGATCCAGTTCCCAGCCATCCTGGCTGTCGATTTTTTCCTGCAGGTCGCCCTGTTCGACCAGAAGCGTGTTCATCTTTTCATCGCTCATGGGTTCGGCGAACAGCATGGAGATTTCGTTGAACCGGGTGAGCGCGGCTTTCAGGTCGGCGAAGGCTTCCTCGACATTTTCGCCCACGGTTTTATCGGGATCGAGGTGCGGTTCCTGGGACAAATAGCCGACGGTCGCGCCGGGGGCGGCCCATGCCTCGCCGCCGAATTCGGTTTCCAGGCCCGCCATGATCTTCATCAACGTCGATTTACCGGCGCCATTGACGCCGAGCACGCCGATTTTGACGCCGGGCAGGAAGGACAGCGTGATGCCCTTGAAGACCTCTCTCCCGCCGGGGAAGGCCTTGGTCAGGTCTTTCATCACATAGACATATTGGTAGCTGGCCATTGCGCGCGCCTTCCGGGTCACCGATCTCGCGGGGGATATACGGGGTTACCGGGGGTGGGCTCAAGGGCGGGATCATCTGGAGTGACGGCCATACTAAAAATTGAGATCGCCCGCGAAAATCGGCCGGGCGCGCGAGGTCGCGTTTCAGCCGCGGGTCTGGGCGTCCGGCGCCGCCGTTGGGTAATACGGGCGGAACGTTCTGAGCTCATATCGCATCGAAAATTTGTAACAAACCGCTTTTTCGTTCTACCACCGAATATCAGGAGTATGGCGCACTTCCAGGAAAACCTTTCGAAAAACCTCCGAATATGAGGAGCCTATGAACATCTGGTATTGATATTTGGCGATCCTCATATCCCTTGCACTGTGGGCGAATCAACGATACCGTTGCCAATAGTAAATTAGACAGAGGTGCCGCCATGACCGATTATGTTTGGTTTCCTGTTACCGGTGACGGTCAAACGCAAGCAACGCAGTATATTTGGAACACGGGCGTCGCCAATTGGAATACAACCTCCGATTGGGTGCAGGGCAGCACCCTGGTGTTTAACAATCCAACGATCAACCCTGGCGCGATCCCAGGCAGCGGCGGCGGCACGGGCATTGGGCATTCGCAGGGCCCAGGACTGGATAATGTCGGATTGGTGGCGGGGGCGGTCACGTCTCTGGCGTTGCAATCTTATGTGGCGGATCCTTCGAAAGGCAATCCGTTCATCGGAAGTAACGTTTACTCGGTCAACCTCCTGATCAATTCGGGCACGGTCGATATTAATTCGCTGCTGCTGAGCGGGTTCAATCAATATCGTCTGTTCGACGCGCAACAACT
>JAYVXQ010000248.1:0-4962 GCA_043785025.1 Acetobacteraceae bacterium | reverse complement strand
GTTTCGGAGAAATCCGGGTATACGCGCCCAGGGTTGGTGTGGCGGCGGGCGCAAAACCAAAAGGATACCCGGATTTCGGAGAGATCCGGGTATACCTGATCGGATAATGCTCTATCGCGGGCGGACGCCGCCCCTTGTGTCAAACCGGCCATTGCACGGTCCTGGGTTCGCGTCGGGGCGCGGGGATCGGCACCGGGGGTGCCGGGGGGGGGTGCCGGGGGGGTGCCGGGGGTACGAAACGCCGATGGTCGTCGGCGGCGATGGTCGCGTGCGCGGCGCTTTCCTTCAGCGACTGGATCAGGGCGGTGAGCAGCGCCTCCCGCCGCAGCGGCTTGGCGATGAAATGGGTCATGCCGGCGGCGTGACAGGCGGCCACGTCCTCGGGGTAGACATTGGCGGTCAAGGCGATGATCGGGGTCTCGCGGTTGGGGCCATGCGCCGCGCGCAACGTGCGGGTGGCCTTCAACCCGTCCATGTCGGGCATGACCATGTCCATGAAGATGACGTTGTAGCGGCGCGTGGCGGCGAGGCGCACGGCCTCGATCCCGGTGCCCGCGCTGTCGATGCGGACGTCGAAAGGTTGCAGCAGGCGGGTCACCACCAGGCGGGTCACGACGTTGTCCTCGGCCAGCAGGATCTTCAGGCCGCGATGGCGCGACAGCAGGACGTGCAGCGTGCCGGCCGGATCGGGATCGGCGGTCTGATTGGGCGTCTGTTGATCCGGGACGTCGGCGAAGGGGATGACGACGCGGAACACACTGCCCTGGCCCAACCAGGATTCGACGGCGATCGTCCCCCCCATGCCCGCGACGAGCTTGCGGCAGATCGCGAGGCCCATGCCGGTGCCGCCGTAGCGCCGGGTGATCGTGCTGTCGGCCTGCACGAACATCTGGAACACGCGGTCGAGTTGATCGGCGGCGATGCCGATGCCGGAATCGGCGACCGACCATTCCAGCACGGCGCCGAGGTCGCGCAGCTCGATCTGGCGCAACACCACGGTGACGCTGCCGGTATCGGTGAATTTAATGGCGTTGGAAATCAGATTGACCAGGATCTGACGCACCCGGCCCTGATCGCCGCCGACGAAATCGGGCACGCCGCCATCGATATCGAAGGTCAGGCTGAGCGCTTTCGCCCCCGCGTTGGGCCCCTGCGCGCGGATGATTTCGCGGCTCAGACCGGCGGGCGAGAACGGGGCGGTATCGGGGCGCGGGCCGTCCTGGCCGGTCTTCGAAAAATCCAGAATTTCGTTCAGGATCCGCATCAGCTCGTCGCCCGAGGACAGGATTTCCGTCACCGCTTCCTGCTGGCCGCGCGACAGCGGTTCGTCGCGCAATGACGCGGCGAGGCCGAGGACGGCGTTCATCGGTGTGCGGATTTCATGGCTCATGACGGCGAGGAAGCCGGTCTTGGCGCGGTTGGCGGCGTCCGCCGCGCGTTCGCGGGCGCGCAGCGTGAGGATCCGCAGGCGCATGGCGATGATGGCCGCCCCGGCCACGACGCTGAGGACGAAATACACCAGCAGGGAGCGGAACGCGCCGAGGCTTTCAGCGAGCGGGAGGGCGACCGTGACCTCCTGGATCGCGCGGACGTCGCCGACGGCCCAATCCTGGCGCGGGCTGTCGGGATGGCTGTTGTGGCAGTCCACACAGGCGGAGCCCATGACGACGGGCGTGATGACGCGGACCTGGCCGGTCAGGCCGGAGAAGGTCGAGCGCACCAAAGGCCCGTCCGCGAGTTTGGCGCGCAGGCGGGCGAGCGAATCCCGCTCGAACGCGTCCAGTTCGTGCGGTTTGCGATTGGCGAAAGGATAGTCTGATATGAAACGATATCCGATATTGGATTGACCCTGTTGCTGGATCAGGCGGCCCATTTCGAGGGAGAGCGTGGCCGGGATCGGGATCGCGCCTGGCGTTTCCTTGTAGGTGTGCAGGACCTGGGTTTCGGTGTCATGCGCGAGCACGCGGGCGACGACGTCGGAGGCGTAGAAATCACGCATATTGGTGATGACGGCGCCCGCGTCACGCGCCTGGCGGAGCAGAATATTCTCGGTCAACGCGCGCACGTCGCAGTAGACGGCGGCGGGGAGACCGGCCAGCATCAGCAGCACGAGCACGACGACACCGCCGTTGAACCAGGATGTTCTGTTCAAAACGCAGTCATTTCGCTCATCCCCTCCCCGGCCGGTAGCGGATGTCCGGCCAGGATCAGTCTGGAAGGCTAAGGGGCGGAGGGTTCCAGTCTGGTTACGCCGATCAACGGCTCCATTGCGGCATCGACACGGGCAGCGTGCCGGCGCGGCGGGCCTGATAGATCACGGCGTTTTCCAGCACGCGCTGGACGTAGTTGCGGGTTTCGTTGAACGGGATCATTTCGATCCAGTCGATCATCGAGGCGTCGCCGACGCGGGGGTCGCCGTTTTCGGTCAGCCACTGGCTCACGCGGTGGGGGCCGGCGTTATAGGCGGCGGCGGCCATGGGCAGCGCGTTGTCGAATTTTTGCAGGACCTCCAGCAGATACGCGGTGCCCAATCGCATGTTCAGCGCGGGATCGACGGTCAGCGCGGCGGTGTTGTTGATGTCGCCGGTGCGCCGCGCGACCGCCTGTGCCGTGGCGGGCATCAGTTGCATGAGGCCTCTGGCGCCCGCGGGACTGACGATGGCGAGGTCGAAATTGCTCTCCTGGCGCATGATGGCGAGGGAGATGGCGGGTTCCAGCGTGGCGGGTGGCTCGAAGGGCATGGGCCAGCCTTGCATCGGCGGGGTCACACCGTCGCGGCCCAGACGGCGGGCGATGGTGACGGCGATGTCGGGCAGGCCGAGGCTGGTGGCGAAATCGCCGGTGCCGATGCGCTCGGCGGGGGTGCGGGCGATTTCGTCCATGCGGATCAGGAAGACGCGGGCGCGGCGGGGATCGCCCCAGGCCAGCAGCAATTGGACGTTGTGCGCCAGTTCGGCGGTGATCGCGGTTTGGGCGGTGGCGGCCGGGATCGGGGCGGCGCGGAGGGATTGGATCAAGGCGGCGTCGGACAGGGCGCCGGCGCGCGCGGCGAGTTGGCCGTAGAACGTCATGGGAAACGCGGCGGCGCGCGCGAAATCGGCATGGGCGTCGGCTCCGGCGGCGAGTTTCGCGCGAGCCAGCCAGTAAAACGCGCGGGACTGGGTCAGGGTGGCGGGGGACGCGGCGGCCAAAGCGGAGAAATGCCGGGCGGCGGCGGTGGGGTCGTTGAGGCGGCGTAACGCCAGGAAACCGGCGAGGAACTCGGCTTCGACCGCGTTGGCGGGAATGGTTTGGCCGTGCGTGGCCAGGATGGCATAGGCGCCGGCGGGGTCGCCCTCGCGGATCAGTTTGCGGGCGAGTTGGTGACGCTCGGACCAGAACAACTCCATCCGATCGGGCGCGGCTTTTTGCGCACCGTCACCGGCGGAGCGCCAGAGGGCGACGGCGGAGGCGTTCTGGTTGGCGCGGCGATACAGACGGGCGAGGTCGAGCATCGCGCCCGGGTCCTCGGACGGATTGGCGCTGTAGCCGATGGCGTTGGATTTGAGGCCGAGACGGGCGATGGCCTGTGCCGCGCGCGCGGGGTCGAGGAAGGCGATCTGCCGGCGGGCGGCGTCGGCGTCGGTATCGGTCCAGGCGAGGCGGAGGAAGCGGGTCCATTGGTCTTGTGGCGTGATGAGAGCGGGGAAGCGGCGGAGGAACGCGGCCTCGGTCGCCGGGTCGGCGATAGCGGTGATCCAGGCTTCTTTGGCGAGGGTCTCGGCGGTTTTGGGTTGGGCCGCGAGGGCCTCCGCACAGCGTTGCAGGGCCGAGCCTAGTACGGGCTTTTTGTCGAGGCAGAGGGCGGCGGCGGTAGGGTCATCGCGCTCGGCGGCGATGGCTTCCTGGCGGCGGCGCTCGGTGAGGGTGGGGAGCGGCCAGTCAGGGTTCTGGCGGGCGAAGGTGGCGATTTCGGTGGCGCTGGCGGTGTTGGGGGCGAGAATGCGGTACCAGCGGATGAGTTTGGCGGCGGCGGGGTCGCCGAGACGGGCGGCGGCGGCCTGTGCCTCGGGCCAGTTACCGGTTTGGACGAAGCTGAGCGGGTTTTGCGCTGGTTGGGCATGACAGGGCCAGGACATCAGCACGGCGAGAAGCAGTATACCTGGGCGCATCAGGCTGGCCTTTACGATCATGGATGAATACGGTCGGGGTATCATAAAAAACGGGCGGCTCCGCCTTGCTGACAGGACTATAGCGCGGCGGCGCTTCGATCAATCGGCAGCACACCGTGCGGCTTCGCGTTCATGGGGCGGGTTTGATTGACGATATGACGTTCCGTCGAAACGATCGCGGCTTGTGGTGGCGTCTGGCGGTCATCGTGGGATTATTGTGGTTTTTACCGCACTCCGTCGCGGCCGCTGAAACCGCCGGGACCATTCCGCGCCTGACACCGTCCGATCTGGCGAAACGGCTTTTGTCTGGACTGGCGCCGGGTGGGGCGGCTGACACGAGCGATTATGTGGTCGTGCCGCCGCGGCATATCGATCCGGGGCTGACGCGGACGGGCGAAGGGGCCGAACATTTCACATTGTCACACGTTGAAACGATGGCGATACGAGGCGATGCGGCGCGGATTGTTTTGCTGGTCAGGCTCGACCCGGCTACCGGCGATCGGAACGCGATGTCGTTGCTGGCTCTGTTCGCCGTGGCGCCGGGCGTTCAGTTGCTGGATGTCGTGGAGGTGGGTTTTGATCGCTGGACGGGGTTTCGGGAGAAAGGGCCGGTCAGTTTGGGTCTGGGCGTGCCGCTGATCGTCATCGATACCGGGCATGACAACTCCAATCAGAATTATGTGTCGTCGGCGATGATGTTTATTCGCGGCAATCGGTTCGAATTGATTGATCAGGTTTTCACGTTTAGCGATGCGGATTGTTCCGTCACGAACAGGCAATCCCCGTCGTTCATTACGATTTCCGATTCGGG
>JAYVXQ010000247.1:0-15288 GCA_043785025.1 Acetobacteraceae bacterium | reverse complement strand
CGCGTGTGTATCACTGCTCATACCAAACTCGCACTTTCTCAACCCGGGACGCCGCCCCGGCACGGTGGACGCATCATCGTGGATTTGGGTGAGAATTCAAGGGGGCGGGAGGGTGAATTGGATCGCGGGATCGGCGTCGGGATCTCATGTGCGCGTGCTGGCGTCAGGGTTCAGGGTTTTTGGGAAGACCGGAATAATCCTGTCGTATTTCCGAGGCGTTGCGTGCCGCCAGCGAGGGTATACGAAAATACCAAAAAGAGATTTTCGTATGATGTTGAACCTGGTCGTGCTACCCGCGACCGGGCCGCCACCACAGGAGACTCCCATGTCGCTGGTCAAACTTCGTCGCGCCGCGCAAATCACGCTGCCGCATGACATTCGCGACGCGGCGCGATTGAAGGAAGGCGACTATCTGGAAATCGAGGTAACCGCCGAGGGAGCGATCCTGCTCAAGCCCGTGAACATCTCGCGTCGCGCGCCGACCCCCGAACAGGAAGCCGAAATTCAAAGTGTCGTCGATCAGGAGCGCGAATTGTATGCCGCTGAACGTCGTCGTTGACGCTTCGATTCTCGTCAGCGGGTTCCTGTTTCCGGGCAGCGTGCCAGGACGCGTGTTGAAACTGGCGGTAGACGGCGTGTTCGTGATGCACCTTTCACCGATCCTGATCGAGGAAACGCGCCGTTCCCTGTGCGGCGGCCGCTTGCGCAAATCGTATGGCCACGACGAAGAGGACGTTTCGCTATGGATCAATGAGCTCGCCCGGACCGGGACCGTGTTTTCCGGTCCGTTACCTGACATCGGCGCGGTTTGCCGCGATGCTGATGACGATCATGTCATCGCGACGGCGGTCGCTGTCGGCGCGGACGTTATTGTAACGGGCGATCGCGATCTTCTCACGCTGCGACACTTCCGGACCATCCGTATACTGACGGCTCGCATCCTGGTGGATGAGATGTGGTCCAGTACTCCTGGCTGATCTTGATTGGCGCGGGGTTACTCAGTGCGTTGCGCTCCCACATGCGGACCAGCCTTGGCCAATGCGCCATTCTTTTCGGCATCGTCGAGGGACCGGAAGAACGTGTAGGACAACGTCACCTCATGCACGTCGCGGGTGTTCGGATCGGTCGCGATGGCCGGGTCGATCCAGAAGCTCAACGGAAAATCCATTGTCTGGCCGCCCTCCAGCGTTTGCTGGTTGAAGCAGAAGCAGGCGGTTTTGTGGAAGTATTTCGCGGCTTTCTCGGGCGTCACGTTGTAGAGCGCGACGCCGGTAATGGCGGAGCGGGCTTTGTTGACGGCGTAGTACGCGGCGAGGCGGTCCTCGCCAAGCGGGACGGTGACCTCGGTCTCGCGCGGGTTGAACGTCCAGGGCAGAGCGGGGTTGGTGTCGGCGTTGAAACGAACGCGGATGGTCTGGCCGTTGCCTCCCGGTGCCGGGGCGGGTCCGATTTTCGGGGTGCCGGCATAGCCCGTGGCCTGGCAGAACATGCGGTACAGCGGGATGGCGGCGAAGGCGAGGCCCGCCATGCCGATGGCCGTGGCGGTGAAGGCGATGGCGATTAACCGGTTGCCGCGGCGCTGGTCCATTCAGAATTTCGTCATTTTCACGATGGTGATGGCGAAGAACAGCGCGCACAAGCCCAACAACACTAACAGGATGGCGAGGTTGCGGCCTTTTTGGCGGCGGCGAAATTCGGTCGCCTCGGCGTCGGTCATGCGCGGCGGGTGCGCCATGTCAGAGCCCGCGCGCGACGTAGTGATCCACCGCGAGGGCGCCGAACAGGATGAACAGATAGGCGATGGAATATTTGAACGCGGCGCGGGCGGGCGCGTCGTTGCTCAGGCTGACGCCGGCCGCGTCCTGAACATCGCGCGCGACGCGCCAGACGGAGACGAGGAACCCGGCGCCGAGGACCGCGGCGGCTCCGGCGTAGACGACGCCCGCATAACCGAGGAACCATGGCAGCAGCGTCACCGGGACGAGCAGGAGTGTGTAGAGGACGATCTGGCGGCGGGTGGCTTTGGCTCCGGCGACGACGGGCAGCATGGGCACACCGGCGCGGCGGTAATCCTCGTTGGCGAACAAAGCCAGCGACCAGAAATGCGGCGGGGTCCAGATGAAGATGATGGCGAACAGGATCAGCGGATACAGGCTGACGGAGCCGGTGACGGCGGCCCATCCGATGACCGGGGGGAAGGCGCCCGCCGCGCCGCCGATGACGATGTTCTGCGGCGTACGGCGTTTCAGCCACATCGTGTAAACGAAGACATAGAACGCGATCGACAGCGCCAGCAGGCCGGCGGCCATGGGGTTGATCGCGATGCCCATGACGATGACCGCGCCGATCGCCAGCACGACTCCAAACCCCAGAGCGGCGTTCGGGGCGATGCGTCCGGCGGGGATCGGCCGGCTTCGGGTGCGGCGCATCAGCGCGTCGATGTCGCGGTCGTACCACATGTTGATCGCGCCGCAGGCGCCCGCCGCGATGGCGATGCACAGCACGGCGGTGAACCCCAGCACCGGATGGATGTGACCGGGGGCCACCAGCAGGCCAATGAGGCCGGAATAAACCACGAGGCTCATGACCCGCGGCTTCAGCAGCGCGATCCAGTCTTTGACGTCCGAATCGTTGTAACTCGCCAGTGGAAGGGGCACCGCCTCCACGCCCAAGGGTGTGAGGTCGCTCATTTTATCTTGGGCAGCTCCAGGAAGGAGTGGAACGCGGGCGGCGAGGTCTGGGTCCATTCCAGCGTGGTCGCACCCTCACCCCAGTAATTATCGGCGACCTGCTCCTTCGAGGTGAAGGTGCGGTAGCAGACGTACAGGAACACGAGGAAAGCGGCGCCGCTGATGTAACTGCCGATCGAGGAGACGTAGTTCCAGCCGGCGAAGGCCGCGGGGTAGTCGGGGTAGCGGCGCGGCATGCCGGACAGGCCAAGGAAATGTTGCGGGAAGAACACGAGGTTCACGCCCACGAACGTCATCCAGAAATGCACGCGGCCCCAGAACTCGGGGTATTGGCGGCCGGACATTTTGCCGATCCAGTAATAGAAGCCGCAGAAGATCGAGAACACGGCGCCAAGCGACAGCACGTAGTGGAAATGCGCGACAATATAGTAGGTGTTGTGAATGATCTCGTCGATGCCGGCGTTGGCGCAGACGACGCCGGTCACACCACCCAGGGTGAAGACGAACAGGAAGCCGATCGCCCACAGCATCGGCGTGTCGAAGCGGATGGACCCGCCCCACATGGTCGCGATCCAGGAGAAGATTTTGACGCCCGTGGGCACCGCGATCACCAAAGTCGCCATCATGAAGTAAGCGCGGGTGTCGATGTCGATGCCCGACATATACATGTGATGCGCCCACACGACGAAGCCGACGACGCCGATCGCCACCATCGCGTAGACCATGCCCAGATAACCGAAGATGGGTTTCTTGGAGAAGGTGGAGATGACGTGGCTGACGATCCCGAAGCCGGGCAGGATCATGATGTAGACCTCGGGGTGGCCGAAGAACCAGAACAGATGTTGGAACAGCACGGGGTCGCCACCGCCGGCGGGATCGAAGAAGGCGGTACCGAAGTTACGATCGCAGATCAACATCGTGATCGCCGCGGCCAGCACGGGCACCGACAGCACCAGCAGGAAGGCGGTGACCAGCTCCGCCCAGATGAACAGGGGCATTTTATGCAGGGTCATGCCGGGGGCGCGCATGTTGAAGATCGTGGTGATGAAGTTCATCGAGCCGAGGATGGAGCTGGCTCCGGCGAGATGGAGGGCGAACAAGGTGCAGTCCATGCCGAGACCGGATTCATAGGTCGCGTTGGACAAGGGCGGGTAAAGCGTCCAGCCGGAGCCCGACTCGCCCATCAGCAGGCCGATGCAGATCAGCACGAAGGCGGGGGGCAGCAGCCAGAAGCTGATGTTGTTCAGCCGTGGGAACGCCATGTCGGGGGCGCCGATCATCAGCGGAATGAACCAGTTGCCGAAGCCGCCGATCAACGCGGGCATGACCGAGAAGAAGATCATCAACAACCCGTGGGTTGTGACGATGGTGTTCCACTCCTGCCCCGAGGTGACGATGTGATTGTTGGGGAACTGCAACTGCGCCCGCATGATCTGCGACAGCGCGCCGCCGAGGGTGCCGCCGATGACGGCGAAGATCAGATATAGCGTGCCAATATCTTTATGGTTCGTGCTGAACAGCCAGCGTCGCACGAAACCCGGCTTGTGGTCGTGAGCATGGTCGTGTCCACTGGGATCATGAGCATCGTCGTGGGTCGCGTAGGCCATCGTCTGTCTCCTTCACGCGCCGACCCGTCTGGGGTTAGCGCCGAATGTCCTGGATCGCGGCCGCGCCGGTGGCGGCCAGCATGTGGTGCGCGGCCGAACTCGCGGCGGCGCTTTTCTTGGTCTGTTCAGCCCATGTCTTAAACTCGGCGTCGGACACGGCGCGGACGGCGATCGGCATCTTGCTGTGATCCTGACCGCAGATTTGGTTGCATTCGCCGTAATAGACTCCGGGTTTTTCGGCCATCAGCCACATCTCGATCGCGCGGCCGGGGATCGCATAACGTTGCGCGCCGAGGGAGGGGATGAAGAAGCTGTGGATGACGTCGGCGCTGCCGGTCAGGACACGGATTTTCTTGCCGACGGGGATCACGAGCTGGTTATCGACCTCCAGCATGCGCAGCTGGCCGGGTTTCAGGTCCTCGTCATGGATGTAACGGCTTTCGATCGCGAAATTGCCCTGATCGGGATAGGTGTATTCCCAATACCATTGGTGGCCGGTGACCTTGATCGTCATGTCCGGGTTGGGGGTGCGATCCAAATAGTAAATCAGCCGGAACGAGGGGATGCCCATGATCACCAGGATCAGAATGGGAATCACGGTCCAGGCGATTTCCAGGCCGGTATGGTGGCTGGTCTGGCTGGGCACGGGATTACGTTTTTCGTTGAAGCGAATGCAAACCCAGGCCAGCAGGCCGGTGACGAACACGGTGATGACGGTGATGATCACCAGCACCAGATTATGCATCTTGATGATCTCATGCTTCATCGGGCTGAAGCCCGCCTGCATGTCCATTTCCCAGGGTTTGGGTGCCTGCGCCAAAGCCTGATGCGACGCGAGGCCGATGACCGCCAGCAGCGCGGTCAGACACAACACGGCGAAGCGCCGCTTCGAAAGCTGCATGGAGTCAGTACCTCGTTGCATGGCGAAAAGGCGAACCCGGTTATCGCTCGCCCATGATTTCAACGCTTTTTCTACCGGAGCGGCGGCCCGAGATCAAGGGTGGCCCCCTTGTTTAAACGCCGCTTCAGGCGCGGGCGCGGGCGGGTTCGAGGGCTGACTGCGGATCGACCGCGAGGTAGCGTCGCGGCCGTTCCTCGGCCACCTGGAAGACGTTGGCCTGCGCCAGCAAAAGCCGGTCGTCGTCGGTCAGGCGCATCGCCTCGCGCAGGTGGTCGGTCCAGCTTTCCATCGACCAGACCTCCATCCAGCCTTCGGGGTGGGCCACGTCCTCGTAGATTTGCCAGACCAGGGCGCCCGCGCGGCCGCGGACATGGCGCATCTCACGCATCAGGGTCAGGAAATCGGCGCGGCGGTCGGACGGGACCCGGTAATGGACAGTTTCCAGCACGCGGCCGCGCACGGTGCGCAAGACGCCGGCGAGTTCGGCGGCGGGGGCCTCGGGACCCAAAATGAGGGCGGCGTTGTCGGGGGCGGGGGCGATGGTGATGACCTCGATCCGGGCGTAGCGGGCGAGGATGGTCAGGATCAGACCGACGGAAGCGGCGAGCATGAAGGTGTGCGGCAGGCCGATCTCGCTTCCAACCCAGCCCCAGATGAAGGAGCCGATGGTGAGGGCGCCGTTCTGCGCCAGTTGGTAGATGGATAACGAGCGCGCGCGAACCCAGGGCGGGCAGACCAGTTGGGCGGCGGATTGAATGGTGGCATAGGCGGCGGTCCAGCCGATCCCGAACAACATCATGCCAAGCGAGACCAGCGTCCAATGGCGCGTCAGCCCGATGATCAGCATGCCCGCGCAGGAAAACAGGCTGCACCCGACGACGGTGGCTCCGCGTCCCATGCGCGCGCGTACCATCGGCAGCAGCATGCCGGAGGTCACGCCGCCCACGCCCATCATGCCGAGAATGACGCCGTACATGCCGGGTCCGAGGTCGAGGTCGTCACGGACATATAATGGCAATAAAGCCCATGGCGCTGAGCAGGGTATGGAAAACGCGATGGTGCGCAGCATGGCGCGCTGGATCGCCGGTGTGTTGCGCACGAAGCGCATCCCCGCGCGCATGGCGGAGAAAAAGTGCTCGCGCGGCAGGCCGGTGAAGCGCCGTCCCTCACGCCGCCACATCACCAAAGCGCCGATGACGGTGATGATGGAGACCGCGTAGAGCGAGAAGGTGAGGCCCGAACCGCCCGCCAGGATCAGGAACCCGGCCAAAGCGGGCCCGATGGCGCGGGTCAGGTTGTAACCGATGCCGTTGAGGGTGATGGCGGCGACGAGGTCCTCACGCGGGACCAGTTCGGGGATGATGGCGCTCCAGGCGGGCGCGGTGAGGGCTGAACCGATGCCGATGACGAAGGTCAGGATCAGCAGCCAGGTGACGGTCATGCCGCCGGTGAGCGTTAGGACAGCAAGCAGGATGGCGCCGGAAATGGTCCAGATCTGGGTGCCGATGAGGAAGACGCGGCGGTCGACGATGTCGGCGAGGGCGCCGCCGGGGAGTGCCAGCAGAAACACCGGCATGATGGTGGCGGCCTGCACCATGGCGACGATCATCGGGCGCGGCGCCAGGGTGGTCATCAGCCACCCGGCACCGGTGTTCTGCAGCCAGGTGCCAAGCCAGACCACGACGCTGGCCAGCCACAGGGTACGAAAGGTCCCATTCCGCAATGGGACAAGCGCCGGCGGAAGCCGCATGAAGACCGCTACTCCGATGGAAGTTACCGGGTCGTATAGACCACAAACGCGGCGGATGGGACACTGGTGCAGGTGGCCGCGGGGGATCGGGATGAAGGTTTTTTGGCACGACGCGCAGTTAGGCCACACGCCGCGGTTCTTTTTGGCGCGCGGCGTCGTGATGCCGAATTTTGAGGTCCCCGCGCGGGCCGAGGCGCTGCTGGCGGCGTGCCAGGCGATGGGGTTGGAGATTTCGCGGCCTCCGGCGGCGGACCGGGACGCGCTGTTGACGGTGCATGACGCGGATTATCTGGATTTTCTAAAGGGCGCTCACGCGGCGTGGTCGGCGTTGCCGGACATGGGGCCCGAAGTCGTCGCGAACACGCATCCGGCGCCTGACGTTCCAAGGGGGGGCGTTCCGAGGGGGGGGCTACCGGGACGGGCGCCGGCGCATATCGTGGGTCAGGCGGGGTGGTTCACCGCCGACGCCGCGTGTCCGATCGGGCCGCGGACATGGGAGGCCGCGTCATGGGCCGCCGCGGGGGCGCTGGCGGCGGCGGCGGAAACGGCGGCGGGACGCAGCGCCTATGCGTTGGCGCGCCCGCCGGGTCATCACGCGGATCGGGCGCGGGCGGGCGGGCATTGCTATATCAACAACGCGGCTCTGGCGGTCGAGCGGTTGCTCGCTTTGGGGGCGAAGCGGGTCGCGATGCTGGATATCGACAGCCATCACGGCAACGGCACGCAGGCGATTTTCTGGGATCGGCCGGACGTGTTGTTCGTGTCGCTGCATGGCGATCCCCAGCGGTATTATCCGTGGTTCACCGGTCACGCGGCGGAGACCGGGGGTGGGGCCGGCGACGGGTTCACGGTGAATTATCCGCTGCCGATCGGCTCGGGCGACGCCGTTTGGCTGGCGGCGCTGGAGGACGGTCTGGCGCGGATCCGGGCGTATGGGGCGGATGCTCTGGTGTTGAGCCTGGGGTTCGATGCCTCGGTCCATGAGCCGTTGAACGCGTTGTCGGTGAGCGCGGATGGGTTCGCGCGCGCCGGGGAGGCGATCGGGGCGGCGATCGGGGCGGCGGGATTGCCTGTCACGATCGTGCAAGAAGGCGGATATAATATTGATCTCCTGGGGGCGTTGCTGACGCGGTTCATGGAAGGGTTTGGCGAATGACACGACGCGTTGGTGATGGACCCCTGGCCCGTTGGCGTGCTTTGATAGCGGCATGAGTGAGATGCAGTTCGTGGAGCCTGAGGAACACGCCGTCAGCGCGGCGGCACCAGACGCGGCGGCACCACACGCGGCGGACGCGGCCGACGCTCCGGATATGGCGGCGACGGCGAAATGGCTGGAGAGCAAGTACGGATTCGTTTCGAATCTGGCGCAGATTTTGGCGCACACGCCCGAGGCGATGATGCCCTGGCTGGATCTGGAACATTATTGCCGGTTTCAGTCGGACCTGACGGAACGCCAGCGCATGTTGATCATTCTGGTGGCGGTGCGGGACGTGCATTACTGCTGGCCGCATTATAAACCTCTGGCGAACACGGTGGGGTTCAGCGAGGAGCAGATTTCGCTGATCCAACAGGGGCGCGTGCCACTGGATCTTTCGGAATTGGAACAAATCGTGTGTCAGGTCGCGAATGAGATCGTCGCGAGCCGGCGGATCCCGCAGACGTTGTATGAGAGCCTGGTACAGATTTTACCGCCGCGGCAGATTGTGGATATCGCGATCCTCGCGGCGTTCTATTTGGCGATGGCGTCGTTGAGTACTGGGCTTTGTGTCGAGGTCGAAACGCCGGATGTGCTGAAGACCGAGCAGGTGCATCATAAGAAGGCGATTGGACTGGCTTGATCGGTTAGCGATCCTGCCTGATGGATCGCGCGGGGTTGGCGCGAACCCGCTCCTCAATCGAGCCAAGACGGCGGGACATGTCGGCGATGTGTTGGGATGCGACGGCTGAGGCGGCGGCTCCGGCGGCGCCTTTCGCTTCGGCGACCACACTCTGTTCACGCGCTTCCACCTGAGCCGCGAGCCGGGTGAGTTGATCCTGGAGCGATTGGATCCGTTCCGCCTGCGCCTCGATCAATTTGCCGTGTTTGGTTTCGAGTTCAAAAAGACGGTCGAGCCGGCGGAACGCTGTCAGGATCGTGAACGGGTTCAACGCCGGGCGAGTGCGCGGCGGTCGCCACGAACGCGGCGGTTGAAGCCGGGCGTTGATGCCGGAACCGCGATGTCGTCGACATGGAAGGCCACGTGGGCGATCAGGTGCGGGGACGTGTCCATGAGCTGTTGATATACCCGGATTTCTGAGTGATCCGAGTATAGAGGGGAACGGGGCGGGGATTCAAACTTATTCGGTGGGCTGGCGATACGCGACCGGCGATCAATTGCGCGGCAGGCGCGCCTCCATCGGCGCATCCGGGTTTTGCGCGCGGTGGCGTAACAGATGATCGGCCAGGACGCAGGCCAGCATCGCCTCCCCCACCGGGACGGCGCGGATGCCGACGCAGGGATCGTGGCGGCCTTTGGTGCTGACGTCGATCTCGTGTCCCAACCGATCGACGGCCTGGCGCGGGGTCAGAATGGAACTGGTCGGTTTCACGGCGAAGCGCGCCACGATCGGCTGGCCCGTCGAAATACCGCCCAGTACGCCGCCGGCGTGATTGGAGGCGAAGGTGACGCGACCGTCGCGCATGCGCATCTCGTCGGCGTTGTCCTCGCCGGATAAGGCGGCGGCGGCGAAGCCCTCGCCGATTTCCACGCCTTTGACGGCGTTGATCGACATCAGCGCGGCGGCGAGGTCGGCGTCCAGTTTGCCGTAGATGGGCGCGCCGAGGCCGGGGGGGGCGCCCTCGGCGACGATCTCGATGATGGCGCCGACCGAGGATCCGGATTTGCGTATGTCCGCCAGCAAGGTTTCCCACTCGGCGGCGGCGACGGGGTCGGGGCAGAAGAACGGGTTGTTGGCGACCTCATTCCAATCCCAGCGGGCGCGATCGACGCGGCTGGCGCCGATTTGGACCAAAGCGCCGCGGATCGTGACGCCGGCGCCAAGGACACGGCGGGCGATGCCGCCGGCGGCCACGCGCATCGCGGTTTCGCGCGCCGAGGAACGCCCGCCGCCCCGGTAATCGCGCACGCCGTATTTCAGGTCGTAGGTCAGATCGGCGTGGCCGGGCCGGTATTGCGCGGCGATGGCGGAATAATCGCGGGAGCGTTGATCGACGTTCTCGATCCGGAGCGCGATCGGGGTGCCAGTCGTTACACCCTCGAACACGCCCGAGATGATTTGGACCTGGTCGGGTTCTTGCCGCTGTGTGGTGAATTTCGATTGGCCGGGGCGGCGGCGGTCGAGCCAGGGTTGCAGATCGGCCTCCGTCAACGGAAGACGGGGCGGGCAGCCGTCGACGACGCAGCCGATTTCGGGGCCGTGGCTTTCGCCCCAGGTGGTGACGCGGAACAGATGGCCGAACGTGTTGTGGCTCATCCGGGTTCGAGCGCGATGTCGGGCGCGTCGGGGTGTTTCATGCCGACGATGTTGTAGCCGTTGTCGACGTGATGCACCTCCCCGGTTACAGCGCTGGACAGGTCGGACAGCAGATACAGGCCGGCGCCGCCGACTTCCTGGATCGTCACGTTGCGGCGCATCGGCGCGTTCAACTGGTTCCAGCGCAGCAGATAATGGAAGTCGCCGATGCCCGAGGCGGCCAGGGTCTTGATCGGACCGGCCGACAGCGCATTGACGCGGATGCCGGCCGCTCCGAGGTCGGCGGCCATGTAGCGGACGGAGGCCTCCAAAGCCGCTTTGGCGACGCCCATGACGTTATAATGCGGGATCCATTTCTCGGCGCCGTAATAACTGAGCGTGAGGATGCTGCCGCCGGGCCGCATCAACGGCAGCGCGCGTTGGGCGACGGCGAGCAAGGAATAACACGAGATGTCCATCGCCTGGGTGAAGGCGGCGCGCGGCGTGTCGACATAGCGGCCGCGCAGATAGGCTTTGTCGGCGTAGGCGATGGCGTGCACCAGGAAATCGACGCGGTCCCACCGGGCGGCGATCTCGGTGAAGGCGGTGTCGATGCTGGCCTCATCGGCGACGTCGCAATTGACCAGGAAATCGGCGCCGATCGAGGCGGCGAGCGGGCGGACGCGTTTTTCGAGGGCATCGCCCTGAAAGGTGAAGGCGAGTTCGGCGCCTTGGGCCGCGCAGGCTTCGGCGATACCCCAGGCGAGGGAGCGGTTGTTGGCGGCACCCATGATGACGCCGCGCTTGCCGCGCATGAGATCGCCTTTGGCCACGTCCGTGGCGGTACCGGTGGAAGGGGCGCTGTCGGCCATGTCTGTCCTCTGATCGGGGTGGCGATCGTTCTGACGTGTGGTCGCACAGAGGCCGGTCGGCGGGCAAGGGGTTCGGGCAGCGCCCAGACTTGCGCGCCCCACGCCTCAGGGCAAACTATCGGCCAGACAAAGGATACGCCATGACCGAAACCGACCCCTTCGCCTGGTTCGCCCGCTGGATGGAAGACGCCACCGCCAGCGAGCTCAATGATCCCAACGCCATGACCGTCGCGACCGTGGGCGCCAGCGGCAGGCCCTCGGCCCGGACCGTGCTGCTGAAAGGCACCGATCCCAAAGGGTTCGTTTTTTATACCAACACCGAAAGCCGCAAGGGCAACGAACTCGCCCTCAACCCCCTCACATCCCTCCTGTTTCACTGGAAATCACTGGGCCGGCAAATCCGGATCGAGGGCACGGCCGAGCCCGTGACGGCCGAGGAAGCCGACGCTTATTACGCCTCCCGCGCCAGGATCTCGCGCCTTGGCGCCTGGGCTTCGGACCAGTCACGCCCGCTTCCGGAACGCGCCGAACTGGAGCGGCGTTTGGGTGTGTATGAGGCGAAATACCCGGGTGACCTCATTCCCCGGCCGCCGCATTGGTCCGGGTATCGCGTGCTGCCCGAACGGTTCGAGTTCTGGCGAGACATGCCTTCTCGCCTGCACGACCGGACGATTTTCGATCGCGCGGCGGATGGGAGTTGGACCAGTGGCAAGCTGTTTCCCTGATCCGATGGACCAAACGGAGACGATCGCGTTTCTGACCCGCCTCGCCGGGGCGCCGCCGGTCGAGACCCATATCTCGTACGTGTTTCTCGGCCTGGACACGGTGTGGAAGCTGAAAAAAGCGGTGTTGCTGCCGTTTCTGGATTTCCGCGCGGTCACGGACCGGCACCGGTTTTGCCTGCGCGAACTGGCGCTGAACGCGCCGCACGCCGAGGAATTATATCGCGATGTCGCGCCGGTAACACGGGGCGCGGACGGCGCGCTGACGTTGGGCGGCTCCGGCGAGGTCGTCGATTGGGTCGTGCGCATGGCGCGCGTGCCGGACGGGGATTTTTTGGGTGTCCGCGCGGCGCGTGGCGGGTTGGACGTCGCAATGCTGGATCGGGTCGCCGACACGGTCGCGGCGTTCCATCTGACCCTACCGCCCGTGACGGGCGCGGGTCCGGACATGGCGGGGATCGCGGCGGGGAACCTCGCCTCGGCGTTGAGCGCGGGTTTGCCGGAAGCCGCGGCACGCGCGTGGCACGACCGGATGATGCCGGGGCTTGCCGCACTCGCGCCCTGGGTTGCGCATCGGGCCAAAGACGGATTCGTCCGGCGCTGCCATGGCGATTTGCATCTGGGCAATCTGTGTCTGTGGCGCGGCGCGCCGGTGCCCTTCGACGCGCTGGAATTCGATGAGGCGCTGGCGGAGATCGATACCGGCTATGATCTCGCGTTTCTGTTGATGGATCTGGAGCATCGGCTGGACAGCGCGGCGGCGAACCGGGTGATGAACCGCTATGTCGCGCGGACCGGCGACGCGGATCTGACGCGCGGCCTGCCGGTGTTCATGTCTATGCGTGCGATGGTCCGCGCCCATGTCGCGGCGCGGACGGGGCGTGCGATGGTCCGCGCCCAGGTCGCGGCGCGGACGGGAGGCGCGTTCGCGGACTATCTGGCGGCGGCGGCGGATTATCTGGCGCCGGTGCCGGGTGTGGTGATCGCGATCGGGGGGCTGCAGGGTACTGGAAAATCGTCGCTGGCGCGGGCACTGGCACCGGGTTTGGGGCGGGCGCCCGGGGCGTTGGTGGCGCGCGGCGATGAAATCCGCAAACGTCAGAACGGCGTCGCACCCGAACAGCGTTTACCGCCGTCGGCGTACACGTCCGCGAAGGGGGCGGCGGTGTTCGCCGAACTGGCGGCGATGGTGGAAACGGCTTCCAGCGGCGGGCACGCGGTGATCGCCGACGCGATGTTCATGGATCCCGCGCATCGGCGCGCGGTCGAGGCCGCGGCGCGGCGCGCGGGCATGAATTTCGTCGGCCTGTGGCTGACGGCGCCGGCCGCGTTGCTGGAGCGGCGGGTCGCGGCGCGGATTGGCGATGCCTCCGACGCGACGGTCGCCGTGCTGCGCGCGGCCGCGCCTCGCGATCCCGGAGCGGGCACGTGGCGCGCGCTGGACGCGTCGGCCTCCGTCGCCGATCTCGCGGCGGAGGTCATGACAATTGACAGCGTGGGCCGGGCGAAACGATCCTGGCTAAACGTCCCTGGCGAAACGTCCGGTCCGGACTTATAGTGTGATGTGAGCCAGACGCATGACAGTGTTGCGTCGACCTCGTGCCGCCACGCCGTCCAGGAAAGGACCAGACCATGGCCATCCGCAAAATCTTGCTGCCGCTGACCGGAACCGCCGCGGGCGAGGCGGCGATGACCACCGCTTTGATGATCGCCAATCACTGGAAAGCGCATGTCACGGCGCTGCATGTGCGCGTCGATAGCCGCGATGTCGCGCCTCTGGCCGGTGAAGGCCTGTCGGGGGCGATGATCGAGGAGATGATGACCGCCACCGAGAAGGAAAGCAGCGATCGCGCGCATGCCGTCCGCTCGATGTTCGAACGCTTCGTGGCACGGCAGAATGTCGTCGTGCGCGAGGCGCATCCGGGCCTGGATCACGCGACCGCGAGCTTCGCCGCCGTGACCGGACGCGAGGAGGATATCGTGGCGCAACAGGCGCGGCTGTCGGATCTGACGGTGGTGCCGCATCCTGACTCGGGCGAGGACGTGTCGTCGTCGGACGCGCTGCACGCGGTTTTGTTCGATTCCGGCCGTCCGGTGCTGATCGCGCCGCAGAAAGCGATCGCGACGATCGGCACGCGGGTCTGCCTCGCGTGGAATGGCACGGCGGAATCGGCGGAATCGGCGCTGTCGGCGCTGCCCTGGATGAAACAGGCGGAAGCTGTGCGTATCCTGTCGGCGGATGGGTATCAGCGGCGCGGGCCGGGGGCGCCGGACCTGGCGGCCTATTTGGCGCTGCATGGGGTGAACGCGGATATCGTGGCGTTCCCGTCCATCAAAGGCTCGGTCGGCGCCGGTCTGCTGGCGGCGGCGACGGAATTCGGCTGCGATCTGCTGTCGATGGGGGCCTATTCGCATTCCAGATTACGGCAGTTGATTTTGGGCGGCGTGACACGACACGTGCTGGAGAACGCAACCATACCGGTGATGATGACACGATGATCGAAATTCGTCCCTTTGGTGGCCTCGGCCGGTTTGAGAATGAGTGGCTGAACGCGCGGCATCACTTCAGCTTCGGCGGCTATCGCGATCAGAAACGCATGAGTTTCGGACATTTACGGGTCTGGAATGATGACGAGATCGCGCCGGGTACCGGATTTGATCCGCATCCGCATCGGGACATGGAAATCGTGACGTACGTGCGTGAGGGCGCCATCACGCACGAGGATAACCTGGGCAATGAGGGGCGCACCGAGGCGGGCGACGTGCAGGTGATGCACGCGGGTACCGGGATCGTGCACGCCGAATTTAACCGCGAGGATGTCGCCACGCGGTTGTTCCAGATCTGGATCGAACCCGATCAGCGCGGGGTGAAACCGGGCTGGAGTGCCAGGGCATTTCCAAAAACCGGCAACGGACTGGCGGTGTTCGCGAGCGGACGCGCCGCCGATCGGGAGACCGGTGCGCTTCCCTTGCACGCGGATGCCGCCGTGCTGGCCGGGACATTACGCGCCGGTGAGACGGTGCGTCTGCCGATCGGTGCCGGCCGTAAGATGTATCTGGTGCCGGTCACCGGATCGATCACCGTGAACGGGGTGACGGCGAACGCGCGCGACGGAGTCGCCATCGGCGATGAGACCGAGGTCACGATCATCGCGGTCGATCCCGTGGAATTGGTGGCGGTGGACGTCGCGGGCGGACCTTGATCGCGTCAGGTTGACGCGATCAAGGTCCGCGTTTGTTAGGTTTCCGAGGGCGATTCCCGTCTGAAGTTGGTTCAACTTCAGACGATCGCG
>JAYVXQ010000246.1:0-15301 GCA_043785025.1 Acetobacteraceae bacterium | reverse complement strand
TGAAACGCCACATCTTCGGGGGCGCGGACGAACAACACGCCGGCGGGGCTGTCCACGACCTCACCCACCGCGGAGATCGCGCGTTTATGCAGGCCGGTGAATGTATCAGGCGCGGTCAGTGTGTCGATGCACCGCATCCATTCGCGCCGGTAATCATAGCGGTAGGAGAAAAAATTATCGACCAGCACACCGCGAATGAGGGAGCGCATGGAGCCTGATGTCAGCACCACCGCGACGCCCAGAATGCCGGCGCAAACCAGAGAGATCTCGACGACATGGCCCCATTCCGCGCCGCTGCGGCGGAAAATCTCGCCGGTCAGCGCGAGACCGATCAGGAACACGCCGCTGATGATCAGCGTCAGGCTGTGGAACACCGCCTCCCGCGAGACATGGATATCGACTTTCCAGCGGCGGTCGCGCATCGCCGCGATCGCAATCAACGGGGCGGCGAGGATCATCGCGGGCGCGCGGCTTTCAAAAAGCGGGCGGGAGATCGCGTGAAACAAGGCGGCGTCGGCGTACAATACCAGGTCGTACAGAAACATCCCGGCCAGAGCGACGCACAGCAGATTGACGTGCCAGCGCGAATCCCGCGGCGTGTTGAAATACAGATTTTCGAGCAGCAGGATGTTGCACACGGCGATGCCCAACCGCACGCCGACCCCCAGAAGCCACAGCATATCGGGCGTTTGGTGCTGCATGATACTGGTCAGGGCCAGCCCGCCCGCGACCAGGAACGTCAGCAGCCCCATGGTCGAAAAAGCCTGGATCATTTGCCCGCCGGTCGCGACCGAACGTCGATACAAATGCAGGATAAACGCGTACCACGCCCCGGCGCGCGCCAGTTCCAGCCATCCCGGTGGTCCCGAGGACGGCGCCCGCCACCAGAACACCACGCTGCCAGCCCAGATGCCGGTCACCAAACACGCCAGCGCCAACCAGACGGCGGTGCGGCTGAGTGGACGTTGGATCAGGATCAGCGCGCTCAAGCCTACGTACACAAGCGCGCAGGCGCCGTGCAGCACGACCATGGCGGGAAAATCGAATGTCATCGCGACCATATTATCGGTGGAACCCCAGGGAATTGCCACCCTCGCGTCACCACGCCGGCGGAATCCGCGCCTGAGGTTGGCCGCGGCCTCGCGATCAGCGCGCGCCCTCACGGAACAAAATGACCCGGACCGTCGCCAACAGAATGATCAGGTCCAACAGCAGTCCGCGGTTTTTCACATAATATAGGTCATAAGCCAGCTTCTCCCGCGCATCCTCGACCGAGGCGCCGTAGGGAAAGTTCACCTGCGCCCACCCGGTCAGGCCGGGTTTGACGTCGCAACGATGATGGTAGAAGGGAATGACCTTAGCGAGTTGCTCGACGAAGACCGGACGTTCCGGTCGCGGGCCGATCATGCTCATTTCGCCCCGAATGACGTTCATCAGTTGCGGCAGTTCATCGATCCGGGTCGCGCGGATGAAGGCGCCGACGCGCGTGACCCTGGGGTCGCGCTCCCGCGCCCATTGCGGTTGCCCAGAGATTTCGGCGTCCATCGACATGCTGCGGAATTTCAGCAGCGTGAAATCTTCGCCGCGCAAGCCCGTGCGCACCTGCGGGTAGAACACCGGCCCAGGCGAGTCGATTTTAATGGCCAGGACGGTGACCAGCATCATCGGCAGTGTGACGACCAGAAGGGCTACGCCGGTCACGATATCCAGCACGCGTTTCGCCGCGGCGGAGACGATGTTCGGCCGCGCCGCGCCGTCGAAGTCGGGCGTCGCCGCGTCCAACCCATCCAGTTGAATGCGGCCGAGGTGCCGTTCGTGAAACGCCTGGTCGCTGTAAACCGGCACGCCGCGCAGACCGCCGTCCAGCAAAGCCAGTTTATTCACCTGCGCGGGTTCGTCCTCGGCGATCACCACGCCCCAGACCCGGCCGCGTCCGGAACGCCGCGCCAAAGACCACGCCGCCAACGGCGAAACGGCGCGCGGCGCGTCGCCGAACATCACGGGAATGGCGCACGGCTGGCCCATCTGCCCCCCCGCCACCCCTGATGCGAAATCCAACGCGATCGGGGCGATCGGGGCGAAAAGCGCGTGCTGCTTCGCTTCCAGCCGCCGCCGCAGATCCGCCGCCCGCGTGCCAGAGCCGATGATCAGCACCCGCCGGGTAACCGGCATATACGGCGCGATCGCGCTGAAACACAGCCGCACCAGCAATACAAACGGCAGCCAGATCGCCAGCAGCTCCGCCAGCCACGCGACATGTTCGGCTTTCAACGCGACGTTGAACGCGCCGCTCACAATCAGGATGGCGGGAAAGGCGAACAAAGCGGCGATCGTCCCGCTCATGAGCAGGCGCTTGCGATCGAGGCACACATCCGGGCGATACAGTCCGATCGTCGCGGCGATGCCGCCGATCGTGAGCGCGAGCATGCCCGCGAGGATCATGCAATCGCGTGATAGATGACCGGTTTCCAGCAGCAATGCCGGTCCGCCGGAGCTCAACATCATGAAGATCAGCGCGAACAACAGGGTGAATTCAAAAGCGCCTAATATGGCCATTTCCATGGGCACAAGCCGCACGATCGCGCGCGCCATCATAAAGCTCCTTCAAAAAACACCGATATATGCGTCATTGTTTCGAACCGGCAGCCATTCTGATCAGCCCCCGCCAAAAAATCCCAACCCCATCGCGTTGATTGTCGTCATAAGGCAACCGGCAAAATTCGTCCAGAAAATTGATTCCGTTCCCGTCAGGGTTCACCAATCTATCGCACCGCGCATATTCTCAGCCAGGCCGGTTCCCGAACCGGACCGGGTCCCACCCCGACGCATTCCATTTTGATCGAACATTGTTCTGTATCCAGGAGGTCTTGGCGTGCAATAACCGACACAAGGCAACTTACCGTGAGGTTACAAAAAATTCAGCAACCCAGGATTGTATCAGACCGTGAAATCCGGATGAAAAATGGTTCGCACTGACATGGTTGATCGGTCCAACGCCCAATGTTATAGGCCGTTGTCTCGCCAGGATTAACGCAACCCCACGAAATAAGTGGCGCTTTTCAGGAGACTGGGTCAAAACCGACGGGTCGGATCTGAGGGTGGCGGAATGGGGACGGCTCAAGGGACACCCCACGGGGAGACCAACGGGTGTTTGGGGGAGGCGGCCGGCCTCGCGCGCTTCGTCGACATCATCGACCCATCAACCCATCTCCATAGGCCCTCCGCATCCGGTGAAATCCGCGTCTTTTGGCCAATGGGCGAAAAAACCAGCAGGAGATCACGATGTTGTTAACAGTCCGCGTGATATCATCCGGCATGACATCCTCTGGTAACCTGCCCCTCTGTAATCTGGAGCAACTGTGAATTCTCTTTTACGCACCTGCGCGACGGTTCTTGCTTTGGGCGCCCTCGTGCCTTCCATCGGCTGTTCTGGCCCGCCCAAAGGCGGTACGGAAGTGGCGCCCATGAAAACCGACGGCAAGAATGACGGCCGCTCGTCGGAGGAGTATATCATCGGCGCCGGCGACCAGCTCAGCGTGTTCGTCTATCGCAATCCCGACCTCAGTGAGCCCGGCGTCGCGGTGCGTCCCGATGGCCGCATCTCCACCCCGTTGATCGAGGATATCGTCGCGGCCGGGAAAACGCCCAAGGATCTGGCGCGCGAGATTGAAAAGAAACTGGCGAAGTTCATCCAGGATCCGAACGTCACCGTCATCGTCCGCAGCTTCATCGGACCGCCCGACCGTCAGGTCCGCGTGATCGGTGAGGCGGCGGAGCCGGTGGCCATTCCCTATCGCGATCACATGACGCTGCTCGACATCATGATCGCGACCAAGGGGCTGACGAAATACGCCTCGGGCAACCGGGCTGTCATCGTGCGTACCGATCCCGACGGCAAGCGCCGCTCGATCGGCGTGCGGCTCAGCAATCTGATCAAAGATGGCGACATCAGTCAGAATGTTGAAATGAAGCCTGGCGATACTCTGATCATTCCGCAATCCTGGTTCTGAGGAGACAGCGTCGCGATGGACTCAGTGCGCACCATGCTGTTCCAATACCTGCGCGCGGCCTGGCGCCGCCGCTGGCTTGGCGTGGCCGTCGCGTGGCTTGTCTGCGGGCTGGGTTGGGCCGCCACTTACATGGTTCCCAACCAGTTCGAATCCAACGCCCGCATGTTCGTCGACGCGGACGCGATTCTGACCCCCCTGTTGCGCAACATCGCCGCCGATTCCGCGCCGACGACCCAATTGGAAATCCTGCAGCGCACCTTATTAAGTAAGCCAAATCTGGAAAAACTGATCTCCAAGACCGACCTTGATCTCAGCCTGAACGGCCCGTCGGACCGGGAACGGCTGATCAGCCGCCTCGCCGTGGAGATCAAGGTGGTGCCGCAGACGAAGAACCTGTTCACCATCACCTATCGCGATAAAAGCCCGAAACTGGCGCATGACGTGGTGCAGACGCTGTTGACGATCTTCGTCGAGAGCGCCACCGGCACGAACCGCACCGATATGGAAAACGCCCGCCGCTTTTTGGAACGCCAGATCCAATCCTATGAGGCGCAGCTGCGCGCGGCCGAAAAACGCCGCGCCGATTTCCGCGTCCGCTATATGGAACTGCTGCCCAACGACATGAACCCGAACATGTCGGCGCTGGAAAACGCCCGCACTCAGGTGATCGGCATCGGCGGCCGCCTGCAGGACGCGGTGATCCAGCGCGATGCCCTGCGGCAGGAAGTTGAGAACACGCCGCCGATGCTGGTCGCGGAAGGCGGCACGCCGATCGCCCCCGGCGGCGTGGGCAAGCCCGGCGACAAGAACCGCGTTCAGGAAGCCGAGGAAGCTTTGCGCGGCATGATGCTCCGCTACACCGAAAATCACCCCGAGGTGATCGCGCAGAAGCGCCTGATCGAATTTCTCCGGGGCCGCGGTCCGGAAAATGAGGGCAAACCCGCCGCCGAGGTCGCGGAAACCCGCACCCCGAAGCGCTCGGTGCCGAACCCGGTCTATGACCAGTTGAAGGTGAAGCTGATCGAATCGGATACCGCGGTGTCCTCACTGACCCGGCAGCGGGATGAGGCGGTGAGAAGCCAGGATCGCCTGGAAAAAATCTCCAGGGAGCAGCCGGGCCTGTTCGCGGAATACCAGAACATGGATCGCGACTATTCCGTGCTGCGCCGCAACTACGAAGAACTGCTTGGCAGTCTGCAAAAAGCCAACATCGCCTCGGCCGCCGACACACAGGCCGACAAGGTGAAGCTGCAGATCATCGACCCGCCGGAGGTTCCGCGCATCCCCGCCGCCCCTAATCGGCCGCTGCTGGTCACCGGCGTGCTTTTGGGCGGCCTCGCGATCGGCCTTGGGATGACGGTGCTGTTCGGACAGCTCGACCGGTCCTTCTCCTCGGTCGACGAACTCCGCGCGCTTGGCCTCCCCGTGCTTGGCGGGATTTCGGTTCTCGGCATGGCCCCGTTCCGGCAGCGGTTGATGACCGCGCTAAGGTTCGGCGCGGCGGTCGCGGTCCTGATGATGGTATATGGCGGTCTCATGGTTCACATCTTGCGCACGGCGGCTTTGATCTGAATGTCCAGCACCCAGAAGTCTTCTTTTGTCGAACGAATGGTCGAAGACCGGCTTCGCGCCGGCGAACTGGACGCCTCCGCCGCGAATTTGCTGAATCTCGGCAACGGCCCACCCATCCAGGCCGCGCCCGCGAGCGCTCCGCCACCCGTTCCGGCCTCCACGCCCGTCGCGTTGGAGGTCCGGCCGGTCCTGGAACCCCCGCCGCCGCCCGCCACCCATTCGCCGTTTCCGTCGTTGGGCAATGCGCCCTCGGCGTTGGTTCCGCCACCGGCCACCGCGCTTTTGGCGTCGTCACCCTCCGCCCTCGCGCCGCATCCGCTGAATCCCACACCGCTCGGGCCCCTGGCGAGCCCATCGCACGAAGGCACGGCCTTCGCGGAGTTCGAACCCGCGCGCGCGCCGGCCATCATCCGCTCCGCGCAACCCTCCAGCCAGAGCCGCTCCGATCTGGTCCAGGGCCCGCCCACCATTGATGCCGTGGCACTGGAACGCGGCGGCATGGTCGATTGGTCGCGCACGCGCAGCCGCATCTCCGAGGAATTCCGCCTCGTCCAACGCCAGATTCTGCGCGCCGCCTTCGGGCCCGGCGCCGAACCCGGTTTCTCCAATTTGCTGATGGTGACCAGCGCGCGTCCGGGTGAGGGCAAAAGCTTCACCTCGGTTAACCTCGCGGGCAGCATCGCGCGGCAGGGCGATCATCACGTGCTGCTGGTCGACGCTGACTCAAAGCGCGATTCGTTCTGCTACTCGCTCGGCCTCGCCGAAATGCGCGGACTGTTGGACCTGGTCGCGAACACCAAGCTCGACCCCGCGCCGCTGATCGTGAAAACCCCGATCGACCGCCTGTCGATCCTGCCGGTGGGCCGGGAACGCGAACGCAGCGCGGAATTGTTCTCGACGAAAGAGATGACGCGCCTCATCCAAAGCCTCGGCCGCCGCTACGCCGACCGGCTGCTGGTCCTCGACGCGCCGCCGTGCCTGTCGACCTCCGACCCGGCCGTGCTCGCCCCCGTCGTCGGCCAGATCCTGTTCGTGGTTGAGGCCGATCGCACCCAGCGCGATGAGGTCGAGGCGTCGCTGGATCTGATCCAGGCCTGCCCGAACATCACGCTTGTGCTGAATAAGCAACAGATTTCCTCCCGCTATACATTCGGGGCGTACTCGTCGTATTACTCGTCCTGACGTCACAGGATAAAAGTCCCGGGTATGCGAAACGAACTGGCGACCGCCAGGCTGACCGCCTGTTTGTTGGGTGGCTTCCTGATTTCCACCGCCACGCCATCCGGTGTGGCCCTTGCGTTTCCGCTGATTGACCCGGGTAATCAAGGCTCCGTCATCGGGGCGCCCGCCGCGGGTCCGGCGCCGGCCGGGACCGATCTGCCGGCCGGCGACACGTCCGGGATCAAGAACCAACTGCGTATCGTCAACGGTAAGGGCACGGGCAATGGCAGCGGCTGGACCATTCTTCCACGCCTGACGATCCAGGAACAATTCACCGATAACGCGTTCGAAACCTCGCGGCCGCGCCGCTTCGACGCCGCGACCCTGATCGCGCCTGGCATCGCCATCAGCGCCGATACCGGGCGGGTCCAGTTGACCCTGGATTACCAGCCGAATTTTCTGATCCACGCGATCAACGGCGACCTCAATTCCCTGACCCAGCAATTGACGGCCAACGGCATCGTCACCGTGGTGCCCGAGTTGGCCTATGTCGATGTGCGCGCCCTCAGCGGCGTGCAGTCCCTGTTCGGCGGTCTCGCGGGCGGCGGCACATTGGGTGGTGGGACCGGCGCGTTAACCCCGGTGACCACGGTCGGCCCAGTGGGATCGGTCACCGGCCAGGGCGTCAACCGCTTCAACGCCGTGCAGACCACCAGCGTCGGCGTCTCGCCCTATCTGCTCAGGAAATTCGGCGACTGGGGATCCGCCAAGGTTGGCGTCTCCGCCGACCTCTCCAGCTACAGCCAGATCAAAGGCTTCACCGCCAATCCCTTTGGCGGCAGCGGCGCCGCCGGTCAAAAACTGTTGACGACCGAGCAACTCGCCTCCTTCACCACGGGCGAGGCGTTCGACCGTTTCCACGACACGCTCAGCGTCAATTTTTCCCAGTCCCGCACGGAATATTCCGGCGGTGGCGGCGGCGCTCGCGGCAACGGTTTCAGTTCGCAGCGCCAGACCATCAACAATGAAATGAGCTACGCGCTCAATCGCACCTTCACCGCTTTGGCCTCGTTTGGGGAGCAGCGGATCACCTATGCCCAGGGAAACGCGCCCAATATCAACGGACTGATCTGGAGCCTCGGGATGACCGTGACGCCGGATCCCGACAGCTCCCTGACCGTGAAATATGGCCACCAGAATGGCGTCGATACCCTCACCGCGAACGGATTTTACGCGCTCAGCGCCCGGACGATGATCAGCTTCGATTACTCCAACGGCGTCGGCACACAGCTGGAAAATCTGCAAAACGGGCTGAACGGCAGCATCCTCAACGCGCAGGGCCAGCTGATCAATCCCTTGACCGGCGGCCTCGCGTTGGGCGGGTTGAACGCCAATGGCGTTCAGAACGGCGTTTATCGCTTCAATACGCTGAACGCCTCGGTCGTCTCGAACTGGGAACGCGATTCTTTCCAGTTGTCGCTGACCTGGTCGCTGCAAACAAACCTCACGCCGGGCTCCAACCAGACGGCGATCCTCATTGACCCCAACACCGGGGCACTGGTTTTGGGCTTCCGGCCGGTCGCTGGCACCGGCCAGACGATCGACACCAAGACCGCCAGCTTCGTCTGGACGCATGAACTGGCGCCCGATCTGACCATGAGCAGCAGCGTCGCCTACACCCTGATCCGCCGCGGCGGCGGTCTTGGAAATGACGGCATCTTCTCGACCGGCGTCGGCGTTCGCTACGCTTTGTCGGAATCACTCACCGCGACGGCGCGCTATTCTTTTTTCGACCGCATTTCCCGGCTACCAGGCTATAGTCTCTTTGAGAACATCGTCCTCCTGGGCATTACCAAACAGTTCTGAAGGTCTCGTGTACGAAAAGTTTTACAACCTGACTGGCCCGCCGTTCCTGCTCACGCCGGATCCGCGGTTTTTCTTCAGTTCGATCAACCACAAGCGGGCGATCACCCATCTTGTCTATGGGTTGGAGCAGCGGGAAGGCTTCATCGTCATCACGGGGGAGGTCGGCGCCGGCAAGACAATGCTGGTCGAGCAATTATGGCTACAGCTCAACCGCGCCACCTACGCGATGTCCAAAGTGGTCACCACGCGCGTCTCGGGCGACGATTTGCTGCGTTTGGTGATGGACGGGTTCGGTCTGAACGTGGTCGCGGGCACCGAAAAAGCCATCCTTCTCAGACGCTTCGAAAACATGGTGCGCGAACAGCGCGCCGCCGGCCGCCGCTGTTTGCTGGTGGTGGATGAGGTGCAGAATCTGTCCTTCGCCGCCTTGGAGGAGCTTCGGATGCTGTCGAACATCACCGTTGACGGCCAGGCCTCGGTGCAGACCGTGCTTCTGGGCCAGCCGCAATTCCGTCCCATCCTCGCCAGCCGCGACGCCGAGCAACTGCGTCAACGCGTTCTCGCCTCCTTTCATCTGGGCCCGCTGACCGAGCCCGAGACGCGGCTTTACATCGAACATCGTCTGAAAACCGTCGGATGGGCGGACAATCCGCACTGGGAGGACGACGCCTTCGACACCGTCTACCGCCACACCGGCGGGACGCCGCGACGCGTCAACACGCTGTGCTCGCGCCTGCTGCAATTCGGCGCGCTGGAGGAATGGACCACCATCACCGCCGAGATGGTCGACGAAATGGCGCGCGACATCAACGACGGCCTGAATGGCGGCAAGTCACCACCGGCCACCAACGGCGGGGCGGCCGAGCCCGATTTCCCCGCCAACGGCATCACCGCCCCCGACGGCCAGAACGCCTCCATTGCCTCCGGGTCGAGCGAGCTGCTGCACCGGATCGAGGCATTGGAGGAAACCACCTCCCGCCAGGGGAGGATCTTCCAGCGCATGGTGCATCTGCTGGCCGCGGTCGTGGAGAAAGTTCAATGACCGGTCAAATCAACGCGATGACCGTGGACGTGGAGGATTATTTCCAGGTCCAGGCCTTCGCGAACTGCGTGGAGCGCGCGACCTGGGATGATTTCCCGCGCCGGGTCGAGGATAATGTCGATCGCATCCTCGGCCAGTTCGACCGCGCCGGCATCCACGCCACGTTCTTCACCTTGGGTTGGGTCGCCGAACGTCATCCCCAAATGGTGCGCCGCATCGTCGCGGCGGGTCACGAACTCGCCAGCCATGGCTGGGATCACACCCGCGCCGACAGCCAAACGCCCGAGATGTTCCGTCAGGACGTTCGCCGTGCCCGCGCGCTGCTGGAGGATGTTGGCGGCGTGCCCGTCACCGGCTACCGCGCCGCCACCTTTTCCATCGGTGTCAGCAATCTCTGGGCTTTTCAGGTGCTGCGGGACGAGGGCTATTTGTATAGTTCCAGCGTCAACCCGATCGCGCATGACCTGTACGGCATGCCCGACGCGCCGCGCACGCCGTTTCAACCGGATAAGAATGGGTTCTGGGAAATTCCGATGACGACGGTGCGCGCGTTCGGGCGCAACTGGCCATGCTCGGGCGGCGGATATTTCCGGTTGCTGCCGGGGATCCTTTACCGGATGGGACTCAATCGGGTGAACAACACCGAACGCCGCCCAGGGATTTTCTACTTCCATCCGTGGGAAATCGATCCGGGACAGCCGCGCATTCCCAACGCGGGCTGGAAGTCGCGACTGCGGCACTACACCAATTTGTCGCGCATGGCGGACGACCTCGACGTGATTTTGAAAGCCTACGCGTGGGACAGGATGGACCGGGTTTACGCTGATCTGCTGCCGCCGTCTGGCGCCGTTATGGCGCCGCGCGAAAAAGCCCCGGCATCCGTCTAACCGATCTGGATAAAAATCCGATGGCTGTTTCGCTTCGTACACTGGACCCATCCAGCGCACCCGCGTGGGATGCGTTCGTCCTCGCCCATCCCCATGGCACCTTCTTCCACAAGGCCGCATGGGCCTCGATCATCAAAGACGCCTTCGGCCACGACGTGCATTATCTGTTCGTCGAGCGCGAGGGCGCGATCACCGGCGTGCTGCCGCTGGCGCGGGTGAAGACGTTGTTATTTGGCGACACGTTGATCTCCGTCCCCTTCTGCGTCTATGGCGGCCCCCTCGCCGCCGATGTCGAAAGCGCCGAGGCCCTGTCGCGCCACGCCGAGAAACTGCTGGATCAGACCGGCGCCAGCGCGGTCGAGTTTCGCCACCGGGAGGATATTGGCGGTGACTGGCAGGAACGTCCCGACCTGTATGTGACGTTCCGCAAGCCGATCGAGGCCGATAACGACAAGAACATGAAGGCGATCCCGCGCAAGCAACGCGCCATGGTGCGCAAGGGCGTGCAGAACAATCTTCATTCCGTGTCCGATCACGACGCCGCGCGACTGCATGACATCTACGCCGAAAGCGTGCGCAACCTCGGCACCCCCGTCTTCGCCCGCCGCTATTTCACGATGCTCACCGAAACATTCCGAGACTGCTGCGATATCGTGACGGTCATGGATGGTGAGACCGCCATTGCCTCGGTGCTGAATTTCTACTTCCGGGACGAGGTGTTACCCTATTACGGTGGCGGAACTTCTTTCGCCCGTCAGCGCGCCGGCAATGATTTCATGTATTGGGAGGTGATGCGCCGCGCCGCCGATCGCGGCTGCCGCATTTTCGATTTCGGCCGCAGCAAGGTCGGCACCGGGGCGCACGACTTCAAGAAAAACTGGGGTTTCACACCGGAGCCGCTGCGATACCGTTATAAACTGGCCCCCGGCGCCTCGATCCCCGACCACAACCCGCTCAATCCGAAATACCGGTTGTTCATCGCGGGCTGGAAGAAACTGCCGTTGCCGGTCGCCAACGTTCTCGGTCCCCATATCGTGCGCGGATTGGGATAAGTCGATGCCCGATCTTCTGTTCCTGATGCAGCGGCTGCCGTATCCCCTGATCAAGGGCGAGAAGATCCGTAACTGGCACATTCTGAACTATCTGACGCAATGGTACGACGTGCATTTCGGCTGCCTGATCGACGATCCGCTGGACGCGCCGCACATCCCCACCATTCGCGCGTTATGCAAGGACATGTTCACCGCACCGCTCGATAAGCGACGCGCCAAACTGACCTGCACCCGCGGTCTGCTGACCGGCGAACCGCTCAGCGTCACCTATTTCCAGAACATGGGCTTGCGCCATTGGGTCGAGGATGTGATGACCCGGGTCAAACCCGAAATGATCTTCGTCAACTCATCCAACATGGCACCGTATATTCTCGATCTGCCGCATCACGGACGGCGCGTGGTCGAACTCGGCGATGTCGATTCCGAAAAATTCCTGTCCTATGCGCAAACGGCCAAACCGGGAATGCGTCAGGTCTATCGCCGCGAATGGCGGAAAGTCCGGATTTTGGAACAGCGCATCGCCCGCGAATGCGATCATTCCGTGCTGGTCACGGAGACCGAGGCGAAATTGTTCCGATCGTTCGTGCCGGACGTCGCGGACAAAATCGTCGGCATCAGCAACGGCGTCGATCACGCCTATTTCGATCCCGCGGGCGAGCACCCGGCACCCTTCGATCCGGCCATTCCCACCTATGTCTTCACCGGCACCATGGACTACATCCCGAACATCGACGCCGTGATCTGGTTCGCGCGGGAGGTTTTGCCCCTGATCCGCCGTTCCCAGCCTGATGCGCGGTTCTTTATTGTTGGCGGGAGCCCGTCCGACGCCGTAAAACACCTCGCGGCGTTGGACGGTGTCACCGTTACCGGCCGGGTCCCCGACGTGCGTCCTTACGTGTCACACGCGACCGCCGCCGTGGCCCCGATGCGGATCGCGCGCGGAATACAGAATAAGGTGCTGGAGGCGATGGCCATGGGCAAAACCGTCATTGTTACGTCCGGTGCTTTGGAAGGGATCGAAGCCAAGCCCGGACGTGACCTGATCCTCGCCGATGACGCCGCCAGTTTCGCGGCGGCCGCGATTAAGCCGGTCTCCGAGGCCATGGGGCACGCGGCGCGCCGGTTGATCCTGGATCGCTATGACTGGAACGCCTGCCTCAGCGGCTTCGACCCGTTGATGCGGCCGGGCCATATGACGGCGGCGCGGCCGATGCGCGCCGGTGCCGCCGCATGAGCCAGCAGACAGCGGCGATCGACGGCGACCCAATAGCGCAGATCGTCGCCGGTCTGCGCGGCGCCGGCGTCTGGCTGCTGGTCAGTCTCGGGGTCCTGAGCTTGCTGTTCCTGACCGAGGAAACCACCGCGGTCAAAACCTGGATCGAGTCCACCGCCTATAACCACTGCTTTCTGGTCATTCCCATTGTTGGCTGGCTGATCTGGGACCGCCGCGACACGCTGGCGGGCCTGTCGGCCGCCCCGATCCCGCTCGCCGCGCTGCTGCTGCTCCCCTTGGCCATCGCCTGGCTCGCCGCCGAGCGTTTGGGCATCATGGAGGGACGTCAGCTGGTTCTGCTGACGATGATTGAAGTTCTGTTCCTGACGATGTTGGGCTGGCGCCTGTGGTACGCGCTTTTGGGGCCGCTGCTCTATCTGTATTTCCTGGTGCCGTTCGGCGAGTTTCTCACCCCCCAGTTGCAGGACATCACCACCTGGTTCACCCGTCACGGCCTCGCGATATTGGGCATTCCGGCCTATATCGACGGCTATATCATCGAAATCCCGGAAGGGACCTTCTTCGTCGCCGAGGCCTGCGCGGGACTGCGTTTCCTGATCGCCTCGATCGCGTTCGGCGCGCTTTACGCGCTGATGATGTATCGCGGACCGGTGCGGCGGATCGTGTTCATCCTGCTGTCGATCGCGGTGCCGATCGTGGCGAACGGCATCCGCGCCATGGGCATCGTCGTGCTTGGCCATATGTTGGGCAGCGCGGAGGCGGGTGCCGCCGATCACCTCATCTATGGCTGGATTTTCTTTTCGTTCGTGATCCTGTTGCTGATCCTGGCGGGTTTGCCGTTCCGCGAGGACGCGCCCTTGGCGAAAACCGTAGCCCCGCTTGCGCAGCCCGCGGCGGTCGCGCCCGGCGGTTCAGGTTTGCTCGCGGGCGTGGCGGTGGTGCTTTTGGCGGCGATCGGACCGCTGCTGGTTTGGGGGCTCGATCGCGCGACGGCCGCACCCGCGAACGTGGCATTGCGGCCGCTGCGCCTGTCGCCGGCCTGCCTCGATACCGGACAAAAGATCAATCCGCCCGCGACCGTCATCGGCCAGACCATCGCCCAACGCGTCGATTGCGGCGGCATCCTGCTGGATGTTCAGGTGGAAGTGTTTTCCCGCCGGTCCACCGCGGCACCCGTGAACGCCGAGCGGCGGCGCCTGACGCGCGCGCCGAACGCCGAGGATGTCGCGGAAAACGCGCTGTTCCCGAATGAGACGGGTGCCGCGCGCGCCTGGCGGATCACATCGTCCACAGAACCCTCGATGGTTGCGGCCTCCGCGTTGTGGGTCGATGGTGTTCCCGCGATGCCGGGCCTCCCAATGCGATTGGGCATGGCGAGAACCAGCGTGTTCGGCGGCGCCTTCGCCCCGGTCCTGGTGACGATCGTGCCGGTCGCCAACTGGCATGAGATCGGCCAGCGTGAGAAGCGCATCCTGCATGACAGCATCGCCCGTTTCGTCCTTGAATCGGCCAGCCTCGATGATCAGGTGCGCGCGATCGCCCAAACCGCGGGAGCGGTTGAATAAAAGCGTCCGCGGGAGCGGTTGAATAAAAGCGTCCGCCGGCGCGGATAAATAAGCCGCGGTTAAATAACCAGCCCCCCATCCACCCGCAAACATTGCCCGGTAATATAGGACGCGGCGGGGGAGGCGAGGAAGGCGGCGGCGGCGGCGACGTCCTCCGGCAGCCCGATCCGGCCCAGAGGAATATGCGCGGTCTGCGCCGCCAGCACGCCCGGACCGATGGCGCGATGCGCCCCCGCGTCCTTGCGAATGAAGCCGGGCACCACCGCGTTGACCGTCACGCCATCGGGACCCAACTCGACCGCCAATGCGCGCACCAACGCCTCCAGCCCCGCCTTGGCGGCGGCTGAGGCGGGGAACGTCGCGATCCCGGTCCGATACGTGTGCGCGACGAAGCTGGACACCGCGATCACGCGCGCGTTCTCCGCCTGCCGCACATGAGGCAGTGCCGCCCGCGCCAGCCGGAAGAACCCGCCCAAAATCGCCTCGGTCGATCGCGTCAGCGCCGCGTCGGATAGATCCGCGAACGCCGTCCGGTCGGCGAAACCGGCGTTGGAGATCACGACGCCTAACCCGCCGAACCGCGAGATGGCGTCATCCACGATCCGCCCGGCGCTGTCGGGTTCGATCAAATCGCCCAGTACGACGGCGGCCGCGGCGCCGGCGGCGCGCGCCTGATCGGCGACCGCGTCCGCGCCGGCCGCGTTCGACCGCGTGTGCAGCAGAATATTCGTCCCCGGCGCCGCCAAAGCGCGAACGATCGCCGCGCCGATCCCACTGGCGGCACCGGTGACCAGGATCGTCCGCCGCCCCTCTTGATCCGCCATGCCACCCTCCAAAGACCCGCCGTGTATTGTATACCCGGGGTTCGTGGAAATTCGGGTATACGCCCCCCCCCTGGGCGCCCAGGGGGGG
>JAYVXQ010000245.1:0-4990 GCA_043785025.1 Acetobacteraceae bacterium | reverse complement strand
TCGAGCGTGTGGTGTTGAATTTGGACTCCGAGCCCGCGGCGAAGATCCTGCCGGAATTGGACGCGATGGCCGCCTTCATCGCCAAGGTGAACGGCTAGAGCATCATCCGATCGGGTGGCCACACCTGACCGGATAAAGATGCTCGCCAAAACAAAGCGTTAGAGCGGGTTCCGTGAACCAACGCGATCGGAAACCGCTCTAACCGCCCGTCGCGGCCCAACACCTGGGCCGCGACGCCGCCAGATCCGGTTTTTGATTGCCGCCTCTCTCGCCGCCCTGTAATCACCCGCCCGAACAAAGCCGGGTGGGCGGATGCGTATCCTCTACAGTCATCGGATCCAGTCCCGCGACGGCCAAAGCGTGCACGTCGAGGAACTGATCCACGCCTTTCGCGCCGCCGGTCACGAGGTGATGGTCGTCGGCCCAGGTTTTTATGAAAAAACCGAGTTCGGCGGCGAGAGCAGCCTGGTCGCGACCATCCGCCGCGTCCTGCCGGGTTGGGCGCAGGAACTGGCGGAACTGGCCTATAACGCTCCGGCGACATGGCGATTGTGGCGGGCCTGGCGCGCGTTCCGGCCCGATGTGATCTATGAGCGTTATAACCTGTATTTCCTGGCCGGCGCCATCCTGGCCCGTTTATTCCGGGCGCCCGTGTTCATGGAGGTGAATTCCCCCCTCGCGGATGAGCGGGTGAAATTCGGCGGCCTGAAACTGCGCCGCCTGGCCTTCGCGGTGGAGCGTTTCACCTGGCGCTCAGCGGCTCTGGCCCTGCCGGTTACCCGCGTGCTCGCCGACATCATGATCGCCGCCGGAGTCGATCCGAAACGCGTTCAGGTGGTGCCGAACGGAATCGTCCTCGATCGCTTCCCGCCCAGAGCCTCTCGCGCCGAGGATGCCCCGGTGGTGCTCGGGTTTGTCGGGTTCGTGCGCGATTGGCATGGTCTGGATACCGTCATCGACGGCATGGCGCGCGAACAGGCGGCGACGTCCGTTACCCTGGCCGTCGTCGGCGACGGACCCGCGCGCGAGGCCCTCGAACATCAGGCCGCCGCTCTGGGCCTCGCGGACCGGGTGCGGTTCTCCGGCCTCGTCCCGCATGATCAGGTCGCGGCCCATGTGATGGATTTCGACATCGCCTTACAGCCCGGCGTCACGCCCTATGCCTCGCCGTTGAAGATCTTCGATTACATGGCCGCGGGCTGCGCCATCGTGGCACCCGATCAGCCGAACATCCGCGAAATCCTGGTGCACGAGCAGACCGCCTTGCTGTTCGATCCCGCGTCGACCGACTCCCGATGGGCCGCGATCCAGCGATTGATCCAGGATCCCGAGCTGCGCCTTCGTCTGGGCTTCGCCGCGCGCGCGTCATTGGAACAGCGCGGCTATACCTGGGATGGCAACGCCGCGCGGATCGCCGGATGGGCCGCGCCCGCCGCCTGAGGCCAGAGCGCGATCGTCTGGAGTTGAACCAACTTCAGACGTGAATCGCCCTCTGAAGTTTAACAAACGCGGATCTTGATCGCGTCAACCTGACGCGATCAAGATCCAGCTTACACCTCCGGCCGCTTCCCCGCCCGCAACTCCAGCACGCTCAGGAAAAACGCGCCGTAGCCGACCTGAAACGCCAGCAGGATGCAGGTGCCGGACGGGATCACCAGCCGCATCGTGGCATCCGGACCCAAACCATTGAACGCCGTCCGCGCCCATGCCGACACCGCCGCCGCCGCCAGCCCAATCCCCAGAACCAGCAACGCGAGGCCGATCAGCAAGCCCATCTCCAACGTCACCGCCTTCGCCAACCGCGAGAAGCGCGGATCGGGCGGCGCCAGCCCCTGCTGGATGCCATACAGCCGCGCGAATCCGTAGAACATCACCGAGTGAAACCCGACCACCACCGCCAATGACGCATAAAACAGCGTGTTCACCCCGCCCATCCCGCGCGGCATGGGCAGATGCCACGCCATCCCAGCCAGGCCCAGAAGCAACGCGGCGAGGCCGGGATACAAAAACAGCCAGCGCGGGCTGAACAGCAGCAAAAACCGCAAATGCCGCCAGCCATCGCGCCAACTGCGCAAATGCGGCGCGCGGGAGCGTCCGTCGGGCCAAAGCACCGTTGGCACCTCGGTGATCGGCAGCCGCCGGATGGTGGCTTTGACCACCATTTCGCTGGCGAATTCCATCCCTGGCGCATTCAGGTCGAGGCCCAGAATTGCGTCGCGGTCGAAGCCGCGCAATCCGCAATGAAAATCACAGCAGGGGCTGTGGAAAAATAATCGCCCAATCGTGGTCAGCACCGGGTTGCCGAAATACCGGTGCAGCGCCGGCATCGCGTCGGGTTTGATCCCGCCTTTGAAGCGATTGCCCATCACCAGCGCGAAGCCGCCGCGCAACCCTGTCACGAACGCGTCGAGGTCGCTGAAATCATAGCTGTCATCGGCATCGCCCATGATGACATACCGACCACGCGCCGCCTGGATCCCGCCCAGAAGCGCGCGGCCATAGCCCTTACCGTCCACCGCCACGACCCTGGCACCCGCGGCCCATGCGATATCCCGCGACCCATCGGTGCTGCCGTTATCCGCGATCAAAATCTCCCCCGGCACGCCCGACCGCGCCAGAAAAGCGCGCGCTTTCGCGATGCAAACACCCAGAGTCTCCGCCTCATTCAGACACGGCATCAGGATCGTCAGTTCGCACGCGTCCGGCGACATTTGGTTGGCGGTATCGGGCATGGCAAACACCATCGCACGTTCCGCCGCTTCCTTCGACCCAACCATGATGGCCGCGAGCGGCGCGCGAGCCTGGACCGCGCCGATGTCAGGAAACCGCCCATGCCCCTTCTTCATCGCCCCCTTCTTCATCACAACGCTGCCGGACCTCCGCTCGTCCTTCTCATGACCCGCGACATGGGGAGTGGCCCGCTGGCGCTGGCGGACCGGTTCGATCTGGTCACGTATGACGTGCCAGGCCACGGCGACGCCCCGATGCCCACCGAACCACTGGAACTCGACGATCTATCGGATCAACTCGCCGCGCGCCTCACCGTACTGGGCTTTGATCGCGCGCATGTCATGGGCTGTGGCCTCGGCGGGATGATCGCGCAATGTTTCGCCGCCGCCTATCCGCATCGCGTCGATCGCCTGATCCTGTGCGACACCACCCCCGGACTGAGTGACGGCGAGCGCGAGGCGGTGCCGGCCGATCTTGTTCACGCCGCGATGGCGCGCGCCGATCTGATGGACCTCGCCGAGGAGATTTACGCCCCCACGCTGGTCTTGTGCGCCGCCGGGGCCGCGCCGGCGATGCGCGAGGGATCCGATTTTCTCGCCCGCTCCATCCGTTACGGCAGGCTCTTGGTCGTGCCGGACACGATCGCGCAGGTCGTCATCGAACGCGCGGATGTCGTCGCCGGGGCCGTCGCGGAGTTCCTGACCCCTACCGAACCCGGCCATTTCGGCCTATTTCACACCGGTCAATAAAAAGGAACGCCCCATGCGCGAGATAGGACATTTTATCGGCGGTAAACCGGCCGCCGGCACCAGCGGCCAATATGCCGATATTTTCAATCCCGCCGCCGGCGAGGTGATCGCCAAGGTCGCTCTGGCGAACCGGACCGAGGTCGACGCCGCCGTCGCCGCCGCCAAAGCCGCGTGGCCGGCATGGGCCGCCACCCCGCCGCTGCGCCGTGCCCGCGTGATGTTCAAATTGCGCGACTTGTTGGATCGTGACCGCCGCGAAATCTCCGCCATCATCACCGAGGAACACGGCAAGGTTCTGTCCGACGCCGACGGAGAAGTGCAGCGCGGTCTGGAGGTCGTCGAATTCGCCTGTGGCATCCCGCATCTGATGAAGGGCGAGTTCACCGATATGGTTGGCACGGGCATCGACGCCTGGTCGATCCGCCAGCCTTTGGGCGTCGTCGCCGGCATCACGCCCTTCAACTTTCCCTTGATGGTACCGCTATGGATGGTTCCGGTGGCGATCGCGACCGGTAATTGTTTCATCCTCAAACCCTCGGAAAAAGACCCCTCGGTCTCGCTGAAACTGGCGGCGCTGTTGAAAGAAGCGGGCCTGCCCGACGGCGTCTTCACGGTGATCCAGGGCGGACGCGACGCCGTCGAAACGATCCTGGCGCATCCCGATATCGCCGCGATCAGCTTCGTCGGCTCCACCGCCATCGCCGAAACGATCTATAAAGGCGGGACCTCGCACGGTAAGCGCGTGCAGGCATTGGGTGGCGCGAAAAACCATCTGGTCGTGATGCCCGACGCCGATATCGACGACGCCGTGGACGCGCTGATGGGCTCAGCCTATGGCGCGGCGGGAGAACGTTGCATGGCCGTCTCGGTCGCCGTCGCCGTCGGATCGGCGGGCGACGCGTTGGTCGCGAAACTGGCGCCGAAGGTGCGGGCGCTGAAAATCGCCCCCGGTGTCGATCCGGACGCCGAGATGGGCCCGCTGGTGACGCGCGAGCATCTGGCGAAAGTCTCGGGTTACGTTGACCTGGGAGTGAAGGAAGGCGCGTCGCTGATCGTCGACGGCCGCGGCCTGAAGCTCCAAGGCTACGAAAACGGCTTCTTCCTGGGCGGTTGTCTGTTCGATCACGTGACGACAGACATGCGGATTTATCAGGAGGAGATTTTCGGGCCCGTCCTGTCCGTTGTGCGAGCCCCGGATATCGCGGCGGCGACGCGCATGATCAACGCGCATGAATACGGCAACGGCGTCGCGCTGTTCACTAACGATGGCGGTACGGCCAGGGATTTCACCAACGCGATCCAGATCGGCATGGTTGGGATCAACGTGCCGATCCCGGTACCGATGTCGTTTCATTCCTTCGGCGGTTGGAAGCATTCTCTGTTCGGCGATCATCACGTCTATGGCATGGAGGGCGTGCGGTTCTACACAAAATATAAAGCGGTGACGCAGCGCTGGACCGGTGGCGCGAAAAAGGGGCCGGAGTTCGTGATGCCCGTACTGGGGCGCTGAC
>JAYVXQ010000244.1:0-15350 GCA_043785025.1 Acetobacteraceae bacterium | reverse complement strand
GCGTCGCGCGATCCGGGCGGCGGGGAGGTCACGATCGCCGCCTCCGTCTGGCAGCGCAAATCCGTCGGCAGCAACGCATGCGCCGCGAAATGAAGGATCCGATAATCCTTCAGGTTCATCTTCATCACCTGATCGGCGGTATAGGCATCGCCCAGAAGCACGTCGGAGGATGTGGCGTTCAGCACCGCGCGCGCCGTCTCCAACTCCTTCGCCGCCCCCGGCAAAAGCGGCAGCGACGCCAGCAACCGCCCACTGTCGCCGCACAAGCCCACCGGGAAACTGGTCTGCGCCTGCGCGATGCTGACCTGGCGGAACTCGCCAAACCCGAACCATTGTTTCGACGCGGCGGAGGTGTTGGCGACCTTGCGCAGGCTGACGAAATTGGTCGCGGCGGGGACATGGGTGATCGTCGCCTGACGCACCAGCCAGGGCGCGTCAGCCAAATGCGCAAGCTCGGCGGGACCGGTCAACAACACCTCGAACGGGATCGACAGCAGCGGACCCGTGGGCGCGATGACCAGGGATTTGGCACCTTTCAGGGACCCCGCCACGCCCGCGAGTGTCAGGTCATACAGCCGCCGCGTGCTGTCGATATCGAACACCGGCAGCGACGCCGCCTGGGTTTTTTCGATCCCCGCGCGCACCGATTTGACCAAAGGCGCGATCGCGTCCGTCCCGCCCTCGACGCGGGAAATCGCGATGTCGCCGTTGCGCAAGGCGAACGTCCAGCCGCTGGACTTGCTCAGGAAGATCGCGACGAACGCCTCATCGCGCCGCAACGCCGCGAACACCGTGCTCGCGGGCACCACGTCCTGCACCAACTGGCCATAGTTCGGCGACAGCGTCCGAACCTCGGCCTCCGCCTGCGCCAGCGCCGCCTGCGTCTGGTCGGCCTGTTGCTGCAACTGGGTGATCTGCTCGCTGACCCGCCCCGAGGCCGAGCCGGTGCCGATCGTATCCAACGCGCGATAAATCCGGTCGAGGTCGCGCTTGAAATTGTCCCGCCGCTTCAACGCCTCCCCGATCCGGGGATCGCGCGCGTTCTCGGCCAAAGACGCGCTGGCCTGCGCGATCTGATGGCTCGTGATCGTGCCCTGCGCCACCTGCGCCGCCAGGAACATCTCGGCCCGATTGCCGCCAAAGCCCAAAACCCCGCCGCTGGCATAGGCGTCGAGGCAGGGCGCCATCAGCTCGGGCGAGGTCCCCGACGACGACGCCACCAAAGCCCGAACCGCGCGTCCGCAGGCGGACAAAGCCGCGCGGGTCTTGCCGGCGCGCATCAATTCGCCGGCATGGGTCAACGCCGCCTCGGCCGCCGGCTTGGTGCCGGGCAGCGCGGATTCGAACGCGGTATCGGAATGCGCCAGATCGGCCAACGCGCGGCTGGAGTTGTCCTGGCTCGCCGCCGTCACCCCCGACGTGCGGAACACCCGCGCGAACACGCTTGGCCTGTCGAGGTTATTGCCCGCCGCGATCCGCTCCGCCCGCAACGTCAGCGCCGTCGACGCCTCGGGCCGCCCCAGATCGCGCGCGGCGATGGCGCGGTAACGCAGCACCTCGATCAATCCCAGCAGCGCGGGCCGCAGCGCCGGATCGTCCTCCATCATGCGGAACTGGCTGGAGGTGGAGATGCGCCCGCCGCTGTTGACATCGAAACGATTAAGCGCGGCTTTGGGCACTGGTTCGCGCTCCAGCGTTTCGGGCGGGAGTTGCGCGACGTACATGGCCTGCGCGGCGGCGAGGCGGGCGTCGGCCTCGGCGGGCTTCTTCTGGTTCAGCAAATGGACGCCAACGTAATGATCGAAACGGGCTTTCAACGCCTTGTCGCGCGAGGACCGCATCACCCGTTCCGCCTCGGCGAACTGCGCCTCCGCCTGCGGATATTGCCCGCCCGAGGACAATTGCAACGCCAGCGACATCAACGGCAGCGCGAGTTCGACGCTGTCATTGCCAAAAGTCTTGCGTTGCGCACTGAGCGCGTCGCGGAAGCTCGCCTCCGCCTCGGTCGGGCGGCCCGCGAGATTGGCGCGGGTGCCCTCGGCCATCAATTTCTCGAAATCCTGTTTCGGGCCGTTGGCGGCGCGCGCGGCTTTCGAATCGGTCCAGTAATCACTGGCGGCGGGCCGGTCACAACCGGTCAGTAACGGTAACATGATCAAAGGCAGCAGCAGCGCGCGCATGTCAGTAGACCTCATCCGAAACCAGCGGCAGCAGCAAATCCTCTTCGTCGCCGGGATTGAAGATCGAGCCGGCGACATAATCGCGCAGCGGGCTGGCCTGCGGGATGCCCTGGGTTGGCAGCAGCACGCAGTTGACCGAGGAGATCGGGCAGCCGTTGATCTGGAAGATCGCGTTGATATTGGGCAGGATGTGACCGGCACCCGCCGCCGCGTTGCCGATCAGGCCGTTGAGCGTGCCGGTCAGCGCCGCCCCGCTGCCCTGGCCGGTGGAGACGAGGTCGAGGTCCTTGGCGGCGATCACCCCCGTCGCCTTCGCGTTGCCGCCGGTCAAGCCCAGTACCAGCCAGGTCGCGCGGGCGTTGAGCCCGATCGGCGAGAACTGGATCCCGTGCACCGCGTCGATCCGCACGATGTTGCAATCCCCGACAGTGGTGCTGGCCGCCGTCAACGGACCGGAGCGCTGGGTGAACTGACCCGTGGTGAGATAAAAACCGAGATCTCTGGACGTCGCGCTCGGCAGCTTGTTGGATGGGATCGCGCCCAACGGCCGCGGATGCCCGCCAGTCGTGATCGCGAATCCGTTCTGGGTGGTAAACGTGCCGGTGCCGTTATCGATGACGATCAGCGGCGCGGCGATACTCCCGCTGGCCGTGATCGATCCGGTGCCGGTGATCCCGACCGTGTTGGCCCGGATCACCGCCGATTGGGTCAGCACCAGATCGCCCTGATCGCGCACCGTGAACCCGTTCGGCGTCGTCACCGTCCCGCCAATGGTCAGACCTTTGCCATCGTTGAGAACAAAGCTCGACGCCGAGATATTGCCCAATGTCAGGACCTGATTGGTGGTGGGCGTGGCACCCGTCAGGCTGACCGCGCCCGCGGCGTTGATCGTCAAAAGTCCGGCGCCAAGAGTGCCGGTATCGCTGATGGATCCATTGGTGGCGATCAGGGTCACGACGCCGAGGCAATTATCGGTCACCAGCCCGGAGATCGTCAGCGCGCTGGCCGTCAGCGTGATGGAACGCGCCGCGATGGTGCCGCCGATCGTGACGGGGGCGCTGTCGGTGATGGCGACATTGGTCGCGCCGGACACCACCCCGATCACCGACAAAGCCACTCCATTATTCAGCACGAATCCCTGGGCGGCGAAATCGGCGAGGTTGGCGATGCTGTTGCTCCCAGCCAGGCTGGCCGCGCCCGACGCGCGTCCGCTCAGCGTGCCCGCGATCAGCGTGCCGGTTTGCCCAATGCCGCCGCCAAGGCCGAACGCCTCCAGCCTGACGGAGCCCAATCCGCCGTCGGACACCACGCCCGGCAGCGCAAGGGTGGAGCCGGACAGGCTGATGGCGTTGGCCAGCACGCGCCCGGTCACGGTGATCGGGCCGAAGGAGAGGATGTCGGCGCTGGCGCCCGCGTTGACCACGCCCCGGATCTCCAGCGGGAGGGTTGGCGCGGCGGCTCGCGGCAAAGGCAGCGCGTCGTCGTTTCTCAGCGCGAAGCTGGCGGCCGAGACATCGCCCAGTACGGCGATCCGATTGATGCCGGTCAGGCTGATCGCTCCTGGCGCGGATGCCGTCAGAGTGCCCGCGATGAGCCCGCCGGTTTCGGTGATGGTGCCCGCTCCCGCCGCCGTTTGGCTCGCGAAGATCAGGGGTTTCAGGGTGTCCGAGGCGGCCGCGCCGGTGGCGATCAGTCTGACGGTGCCCGCGCCGCCATCGCTGACCGTGCCGGGAATGGCGATGGTGGCGCCGGTCAGCGCGATGGCGGCGGCGGACACCAATCCGTTGATGGTCAGATCCCCGGCACTCGTCAGCGTGGCGCGCGGCCCGCCGGTGACGGCGCCGGTCACCGTCAGGCCGATGCCGTCGAACAGCGTGAACCCCGCCCCGGTGGAGACATCGCCAAGCACGCCGATCTGGTTCGCGGCGATGGAGGCTCCGGTCAGCGACATTGCACCGGTGGCCCGCCCGCTGAGGGAGCCCGCGATCAGGATGCCCGTCTCGTCGATGCCGCCGGCGGTCGCGATCAGGCTGACAAGACCCGTGCCATCGTTGACGCGGACGACGCCGGGGATCGTGATCGCGGTCCCGCTCAGGGCGATCGAGGCCCCCGCGATCGTTCCATTCACGGACAAGGATCCGGTGCTGACGACCGTCGCGCTGGTGGCGCTGGTGACCGTGCCGCCGATCGCGATGGGCCCGCCGGTCAGGCTGACCGAGGCTGCCGCGATCGTTCCGTCAACGGACAATGCTCCGGCTGCGGCGACCGTGGCACTCGATCCACTGGTCACCGTGCCACCAATCGTGATGGGCCCGCCCGTCAGGCTGACGGTGCCCGCCGAGAGGGTCCCGCCGATGCTCAGCGCGCTTTGGCTGACGGCGGAGGCGCTGGTGGCGGCGATGACCGCGCCGGTCACCGACAGGGACCCGGTGCTGACGATCGTGGCACCCGATCCGCTGGTCACCGCACCGCCGATGGTGACGGGCCCGCCAGACAGACTGACAAACCCCGCCGAGACGACCCCGCCGATCGTCAGCGCCCCCTGGCTGGCGACGGTGGCGCCATTATTGGCGAAGACCGTGCCGGGGATGGCGATGGTCGCTCCGCTGAGGCTGATCGCGCCCGAACTCAGCGTCCCCGGAATGGTGAGCGCACCCAGACTGGTGAGGCTGAGGGCGGTATTGGCCCTGATGATGCCGGGGATCGCGATCGCGGTCCCGGTCAGGCTGACATTGGCGGCGGTCAGGGCGCCCGCCACGGACACGCCGCCGCCGCTGACGATGCTGGCGTTGCCGCCCGCGTTGACAGCGCCCTTTACCAGCAGGCCCAATCCGGTATTCAGGGTCAGGCTGGACACGGTCAGATCGCCCAGGGTGCCGATCTGGTTGATGAAGGTGGAGCCGCCATTCAGGAACGCGGTCCCGGCGGAGGTCGCGATCAAGGTGCCCGCGAGCAAGGTGCCCGTCTCCTGAATCGCGCCGGTGGTGGCGGCCAGCGTGACCGTCCCGCCGCTGACGAGACCGCCAATGGACAAATCGGTGCCGGTCAGGCTGATGGCGGAGGCGGTCACCCTGCCGCCGATCGCCAGCGGTCCGGCGCTGACGATGGCGGCGCTGGTGCCGCCGTTCACAAAGCCAGCGACGCTTAACGCCACGCCGTCGTTGAGCGAGAAACCGTTGGCGGTGATGGCGCCAAGCCGTGCCACGCGGTTCGCGGCACCCGTCAGCGTCATGGCTCCGGTCGCATTGCCAGACAGAGCACCGGCGATCAGGGTGCCCGCCTCGAAAATGCCGCCCGCGGTGGCGGTCAGGCGGACAATGCCGCCGCCGCCGTCGGTCACGGTGCCGGGAATGGCGATCGAGGCCCCGGTCAAGGCGATGGCGCCGCCCGAGACCACGCTGTTGATCGTCAGCGCGCCGGCCGTCAGCAATGTCGCGCCATTGGTTCCGGTTACCGGCCCATCGACCGACAGCGCGATGCCGTCGTTCAGCAGCAGGCTCGTGCTTTGGGCGCCGCCAAGGACGGCGATGTGGTTCGTGGCGGCTGTCGCGCCGGTCAGCGCGATGGCGCCAATGGCGGAGGCGAACACTGTATCGGCGGCGATGATCCCGGTTTCAGAGATGCCGCCATTGCTCGCGATCAACGTCAGGGTACCCGTGTTGAGCCCGATCTGGCCGGGGATCGTCAGCGCCGTGCCGCTCAGGCTGATCTGGACCGCGTCGAGCGTGCCCGTCACGTTGATCGCACCAGCGCTGGTGATCAGCGCGACTGGCCCGCCCGTGACCACGCCCGCCAGGGTCAGCCCAGACGTGGTGTTCAGCGTGATCCCGCCGGCCGAGATGGCGCCGATCGTGCCGATCTGATTGGCGTTGGGCAGGGTCAGGGCGCCGGGGCTCGTGGCGCTCAGCGTGCCCGCGATCACCGTTCCGTTAGTGCCGTCGATGCCGCCGGTGGTCGCGATCAGCCGCGTGGTACCCGCGCCGCCGTCGCTGATCCGCCCATCGATGGTGATGGCGGTGCCGGTCAGCGCCAACGCGGTGGCGGAGACGGTGCCGCCGATCGACAAGGCGGCATTGCTGACGATTGTGGCCCCGGACCCGGCGTTCACTGTTCCGGTCACGGACAAAGCCACGCCGTCATTGAGGATCAGGCTGGCGGCGTTCAGTTCGCCCAACACGGCGATCTGGTTCGCCGCGCCGGTCAGGCTCATCGCCCCGGAGACCGCGCCGCTCAGCGTGCCCGCGATCAGTGTTCCGGTCTCGTTCACCGCGCCCGAAATCGCGGTCAAGGCGACGGTGCCCGCACCGCCATCGGTCACGAGGCCGGTGATCGTGAGGGCGGAGCCGGTCAGCGCGATCGCGGCGGCCGAGACCGTGCCGACGATACTCAAGAGGCCGCTGCTGAAGACGGTCGCGCTGGTGCCGCCGTTGAGCGTTCCGGGGATCGACAACGCGCGGCCGTCATTGAGCGAGAAACCGCTGGCGGAGAACCCGGTCAGGGTCGCGATCTGGTTGGCGCCAGGGCTGGCGCCAAGGTTGGCGCCGGTGAAAGTGGCGGCGCCCGTCGCACTGCCGGACAGGCTCCCGGCGATCAGCGTGCCGGTCTGGCCTATGGCGCCTGTGGTGGCGATCAGGGCCACCGTGCCGTTGCCTCCGTCAGTCACGATGCCGGGCAGCGCAAGGGCAGTGCCGGTCAGGCTGATGGCGGTGGCGGCGGCGGAGCCGGAGACGGTGATCAGGCCGCTATCGACGACCGTGATCGCGGATCCGCCGCTCAACGGGCCGTTGAACGTAACCGAGGTGCCGTCATTCAACACGAAGCTGGCGGCGGAGAAACTCCCCACCGTCTGGATCTGGTTGGCGGTGGCGGTGGCGCCCGCGAGGCTCGCCGCCCCGGTGGCGCTTCCGGTCAGACCAAGGGCGATCAGCGTGCCGGTCTGGCTGATGCCGCCATTGGTGGCGATCAGGCCGATGGCGCCCGCGGTGCCCGCCGAGACGAAACCGGGCAGCGCCAACGCGGTCCCGGTCAGGGTGACGCGGCTGGTGGCGGACAGAGCGCCGTTCGCGGTCAGCAGCCCGCTCGCGGTGGCGAGGATGGTGCCCGCGTTGATCGATCCGCCGCTCTGGGTGATATCGCGGCCCGCGCTGAGCGTAACGGTCACGGGTGCGCCGATGGTGGCACCGGTCAGCGTCAGGTCGCCGGTGGATCCGATCGCGGACAAGGCCACGGTCCCCACGCTGGCGATAATCGACCCCGCCACGGCCAGCCCGCCGACCGAGGCGATGGAGACGTTATTGGCCAGGATCGTCTGGCCCGCGGCGACGGTCACGCTGCCCGAAGGGGCCGTGTCGCCAAAGACGAAATCGCCGTTGACGACGGAGCCCACCAGCAGCGTCCCGATGCTGTTCAGCGTGTCGCCAAGGCGGATATCGCCGGCCGCGCCGTTCGAGGTGACCTGCAGCGTCGCGAGGTTCAGCAGACGGCCGCCGGCGGCTTCGGCGATGCCGCCATTGGCGCGCAGGTCCAAGGTGGTCAGCGACGCGGCGTCGACGATGCCGCCGATCGTGATGGCGCTCGCGGTGGTGACGGGGGCGCCGCCCGTCGTCGGGGTGATGGCACCCAGACGCAGCGTCGCGGCGGTCAGGCCGGTCAGCGAGGACAGCGCCAAACCGGCGGATGTGGTGCCGATTGTGATGGGGGCGGCGCTGAAGGGCGCCAGCTCGATCAGGCCCGCGGAACCCGCGTTGACCACCACGCCGCCGCCGTTAAGGCCGATATTGCCGATCCGGTTGGCCTGGACGCCGATGGTGCCTCCCGGTGCCGCGATCAGGCTGACGCCGGAGCCGATAGCCCAACCGTTGGCGCCGGTGTCGCGCAGGAAGATGTTGCCGTTGGGCGCGTTGAAGGCGCCGGTCAGCGCGGCGCCGCTGACACTGTCGGAGATCGCGATCGCACCCCCCGCCGCCAGGCCCGCGATGGTGCCGATGGCGTTGGACAGAGCCAGCAAGGTGATGTCGCCGGGGATGCCTCCCGTGCTTTGGAAACGCCCGGCGATGATCGTGCCGGTGGCGGTTTCGCTCAGGCTCGCGTTGGCGCCGGTGTCGCGGATGTCGAGCGTGCCCGCGTTGCCGACAGAGACGAGGCCGGACAGGATCAGCGTCTGGGTATCGTTGAAGGTCAGGCCAGTGGCGGCGATCGCGGCGATGGTGCCGACCCGGTTGGCGCCTGTCAGGCTGATGATGCCGCCCGCGGCCGCGGTCAGCGTGGCGGTGTCGATCACGCCCGCGCCGCTGATCGTTCCCGGATTGAAATTAAGTCCGACGGCGCCAGCCCCTGGGCCCGTGCCTGGTGTGAGGATCGTTCCGGTCAGTGTCAGCGCATTGCCGGAGAGAGTCACCACAGCGGGCGTGGCGGAGGTGCCCGCCGTGATCTGGCCATTGACGGTCAACAAGGCGGCGGCGTCGGTGACCGCGAACCCGCCGGTCGTGGTGAACTCGCCGATCGCGGCGATGGTGTTGGCGTGATTGAGCGTGACGCCGCCGCCGGTCGCCGATCCGGTCAGGGTGGACACATTGCCGATCTTGAATCCGCCATCGGTGATCGCCCCGTTTGCGCGCATGTCCAAAGCGGCGGCGGACCCGCCATGGTTCAGATCGAAGTCGGAGAAGAAGCCGATCAGCGTCGCGGTGGTGGTGCCGCGTGTCTGGCCAAGCCGCACGGTGCCCGCCGTCAGCCACACCGGACTGCCCGCGATGCCCAACGGGATGGCGGTGTCGGGGGAGAGTTCGAAGACACGCGCGGTGACCGAGGCGCCGACGGCGATGGCGAAGGCGTCGGCGCGCAGGCTGACGGTGCCATTATTGGCGATCAGGTCGCCTCCGGCGCCCAAGGTGAGGGTGCGCTGGCTGCCGGCGGCGCGGAGCACGATGTCACCGGTGGTCGCGGTGATCGTGCCGTCGATGACGAAGCTGGCGGCGTTGGTGAGGGCGTAGCCGGCTCCGGTGGGGAAGGCGGCGGCGGAACCGATCTGGTTGGCCGGGTTGGTGAAGGCGGCGGACCCGGTGGCGGAGCCGGACAGCACGCCCGCGATGAGTGTGCCGGGCCCGTCGATCGACCCGTTGCTGGCGGTCAGCGCGACAGTGCCCGTGCCGCCGTCGGTGACGAGGCCGCCGATCGAGATGGCCGTGCCGCGCAATGCGATGGCGGCGGCCGAAACGGTGCCGGGAATGGACAAGGTGCGCGCCGCGTTGATCGTGGCGCTGGCGCCGCCGTCGATCAAACCGTTGATACTCAGCGGCGCGCCGTCATTCAGCGTGAAGCCGGTGGTGCCGCCGGTCGAGGTGAACGTGCCGATGGCCGCCACGCGGTTGGTGGACAAGGAGGCTCCGGTGAGCGCGACCGTCCCGCCATTGGCGCTGCCCGACAAGGTGCCCGCGATCAAAGTGCCGGTTTCGCGGATCTGGCCCGTGGTGGCGGTCAGCGAAACAGTGCCCGCGCCGCCATCGGTGACGAGGCCGGGGATCGCCAGACTGGCCCCGCTCAGGGCGATAGCGGCGGCCGATACGGTGCCTTGGATCGACAGGCTGTTGCCGACGGCGGCGATCGTGGCGCCGGTCGCGGCGGTGACGGTGCCCGCGACGACCAATGCGTGGCCCACGTTCAGGGTCAAGGCGGCGGCGGAGAAATCCGACAGGAACGAGATCTGGTTGGCCGACGGCGTGGCCCCCGTGAGGCTCGCCACGCCGGTCGCGGATCCGGTCAGCGCGCCGGTGACGATCGTGCCGGTTTGAGAGATCCCGCCATTGGTGGCGCGCAGGCTGACCCCACCCCCGGAATTGCTCAGAAGGTTGCCGGACAGGCTCAGCGCCGTGCCGCTGAGGACGATGTCGGTGGCCGATAACGCGCCCGACACCGTCAGCGCGCCCGAAGCCGTCAGGGTGACCGCGTCGTTGGACGCGATGGTGCCGGTGACGAGCAGGCCGGAATTGGTGTTGAGGGAGAAGCTCTCGGCGTGGAAATCGCCGATCACGCCGATTTGGTTGGCGGATCCGGCGAACACGACGGTGCCCGAGCCTCCCGCGCTGATCAGCGTGCCCGCGATCAGGGTTCCCGAGCTGGCCTGGCTGATCGTGTCGGCGGTGAGGTCGACCACACCCGCCGAGACCAGTCCGGATAAGGTCAAAGGCTGCGCGGTGTTGACCGCGATCGTGCCCGGATTGCCGCCGGTTCCGGTGGCGATGAGCGTGCCGCCGCTGGCCTGGCCGCCCAACTGGCCGATCGTGTTATTGGCGTTCGTCAGCAGGAAATTCGCCGCCGAACCGGTCAGGGTGCCGACGGTCAGCAGCGCGCCGCTCTGGGTGATCGCCCCGGTGGCGCGCAGGTCGAGCGTGGTGGCGGAGGGGCCGATCGAGACGTCATTGGCCACGGTGATGGCGGTGGCGGTGACGATCAGCCCGCCCTCGATCGTCGCGCCGCCGAGGCGGAGGGTTTGGGTCGACAGGTTCGAGAGTGTGGTTTGCGAGACGGCGAGGCCCGCGCCGTCGCCAATGGACATCGCCCCATGCGTGGCGGGGGCGATTTCAATGATGCCGGAGGGGGCGGTGACGGGTCCCAAACCGATCAGTGTGTCGGTCTGGATGGTGACGCGGCGGCCACTGGCGGCGGTGACCGCGCCGGTGGAGCCGATGGTGACGGTGCCTCCCGGTCCCGACAGCAGGCTGACGGAGCCTCCGGTCGAGGTCACGTCGCCGAATATCCCGATCGCCGGGGAGGCCTGTGCCGCCGGGGCGGGCAGCGCGATGGACGACGGTCCGGCGCCGCCGGTCGCCAGAATGAGATCGCCGCTGGCGGCGAGGTGGACGCCGGTATTGACCGTGAGCGTGCCGCCGGCCTGGAGCACCAGGCGTTGATTGGGCTGGTTGGTGAGGCTCAGATCGGACGCGACGGTCAGGGTTTGGTTGGCCTGCAAGGTAACGTTGCCGTTGAACGCCGCGATCGTCGCCGGGTCGATCGTCGCCGGTCCCACCAGCGTACTGAGCGTGCCGTCATTGGCGGCGATGGTGCCATTGACCAAAACCGCGTCCGCGGTGCCGCCGGTGACGATGTTGAGATAGTCGGGATCCAGCAGGATCTGCCCCAATTTGCCACTGGCGGCGGAGACGTCGATCTCACCGGTCAGACGGAGGGTTTTGCCGGAAATTTCGACGAAACCGCCATTGGTGATGCCCTTCGCCGAGATCTGGCCGTCGAAGCTGGTGGCGCCCGCGGACAGCAGGACGACGCGGCCGCCATCGCCCGTGGCCGTGGCGTCGGCGGCCATCGTCGCGCCCTTTTGCACAATGACGGTTTTGGCCAGTTTGGGCGTGGTGGTGGTGGGGCCACTCATGGCGCGGCGCAGCGTGGTGCCGATGGCGATCACGCCGCCGCCCGCGGCACCCAAGGCGTTGAGACTGGCGCCGGATTTCACCGTGACCGCGTTAGTGGCGAGCAGGCCGATCTGGCCGCCTTTGGTGGCGGGATCGCGCCCCTCGGCGCTGATGGCGCCGTCGATGGTGATGGAGCCGCCGACGCCGTCGATGGTCACACGGCCCCGGCGTTCGCCCCTGGTATTGGCCTGGATCGTGCCGCCCGCGGTCACCAGGTTGCTGATGACACCGTCCACCGCGCGCGCGGTCAGGCGCACCGTGCCGCCATCGGCGCGCAGGATGCCGGTATTGGTCACCAGGCTGTCAACTCCGATGGGCGCCTGAGTGACCGCGCCGGTAACGGCGACGCTGACGAGCTTGTCGCCGTACAGGTCCAACGTCGCGGTTTTCGCCCCGGCCAGCACGATATGGCCAAGCCGCGCGTCGATCATGCCCGCGTTGGCCACGGCGGGGGCGACCAACGTCGCGAGGCCCGCGCCGGCGATGGTGATGTTGCCGTTATTGACGATCCGGGCGTTGGCTTTGCCGGGTTGGTCGAGGACGACGGCGCCCCCCGCCATGAAGTGCTTCGCGTTGGCTCCCGCGGCCGAGACGGCGAGGCCGGCGGTGTTGACCTGCGCGCCCTTGAAGAACGTCACGCCGGACTGATTGACCAGCACGATCTGGCCGTTGGCGGTGATCCGTCCCGCGATCGCCGAGGGATTGGGGCCGGTCACCGTGTTCAGCGTGATGGATTGCGCGGTGGGTTGCTGGAACGTGACAGATTGTTTCGATCCAACATCGAAACTGAGCCAGTTGATGGCGGTGCGCGCCGTCGTTTGGTTGATCGCGGTGGCGGTGGCGGTGCGGGCGATCGTGGCGGCGCCGCCCACGATAACCCCTCCGGCGGGCCGCGCGTTCGGCGCTGGCTGCGCATGGGCTGGGACCGCCAGGACCAGAACGGCGGCGGCCTGCAACGCGGTCGTGACGAGCAAGGCCGCGCGGGTGCGGCGGGCGAGGCCGATCGGGCGGATCGTGGTCTCGGCGAGGCGGCGCCGCGGTCGGGACATCAGAGGTTTTCTCCGGTCGTGGTCATCAGGCCATCTTGTGTTGCGCGTATCGGCTGCTTTGTGCGGGCCGCCTGGGCTTATCAGTCAAAAGCGTCCGACGATGCGGCCGAACAAGCCGATGCCGTTCAACGAGGACGTCGAGGGGGGCGGACGGGTGGTGAGGCGGCCCAACGCCTCCAGATCCAGTTCGATGTTTTTCGTGAGCTGAATGCGCGCCCCGCCGCCGGCCGAGGCCAGCCGCGCCGCGGAATCAGCATTTTGGTTTTGCCACGTCTCGCCCCAATCGTAAAACAGGTAAAATTGGGCCGAGGTGTCGGCGGGCAGGCCCACCATCGTCAGGTCGATGGTGGCGTTGACTTGCAGCTCCACCGTCGCGGCGAGGGCTTTATCGCCGGGCACCTGGCCGGAATAATAGCCGCGGGTGAAACGGGCGCCGCCGAGGTAAAATTGCTCCGACGGTGGCAGCACGTCCGCGGTCCATTGGCCGGTCACGAGGCCCATGAGGGCGACGGTGGCGCCATCCCAGGGGGTGAACAGGGTCTGGGTGCGAATCAGCTCGAACTTGATCGCGTGAAAATTATGCCGTTCGTTCTGCCGCGCGGTGCTTGGCGGCAAAGCGGTGCCGTGGAAACCCCCGAGAATGTCGAGACCTTGCGACAGCCGCGCCGAGATCTGGTTGGTGGCGGGACGGGCCGCGCCGAACACCAGATCGGAGACGGTATAATCCTCGCCGATACGCGCGACCCGAACCTCGTCCGCGCTGGACTGGATGTTGGCCGCGGTCGTGGTGATGGTGGATTCAAGCGCGTCGAGGGCGGCGTAGATCGACAGGTTCTGTCTGCGCGAGCGGATCAACGGGTAGGAGACCTGGACGCCGAAGATGTCGGTGAAGCCGTGATAATTCAGCGCGGCGAGCGACCCCGTGGGATCGTTGGTGCCCGCACCGGCGTATATCCTGACTTTCAGACCCTGGGAGCCGACGAAGAAATCGAGCGAGGCCTGGCCAAAATTCTGGCTGTTGGGGAAGGTGTGGAAATACGAAAACTCGGTCCGGTCGCCCCAGGAGGTGATGCCGTTCAGATCGACGATGCCGAGGAATTGCAACGGTCCGGTCAGGTCGTAGGCGCGGTTATCCAGCGAAACCTGCCCCGAAATCCTACTAAACCCCACCTGGGCGATCAACGTCAGCGCGCCGGGATCGTCTTTGGAGGGGGCCAGCACGGTGCTGAGGCTGACGCCGGGAACGTCCTGAGCCAGCAACAAATACCGCTCCAGCGTCGCGGTGTCGATGACGGGAAACTCGGTCAAATGGTTGAGGAAGCGCAACACCATGGTGCCGGCGGGACCGATGTCGCCGTCGAGTTTGACGGCGGCGATGCGGCCCTCGGTCACGCGGAAGGCGACACTGCCGCTGGCCTGATCGATCGCCAGTGCGACGGCGGTCAGCGCGTAGCCGCGCGAGCGGTAGTGGCGGAGGATGTCCTGGCGCGCCTGGTTGAGACGGGCGAGCGACACCGAGGGGCCGGTCAGGCCTTGCAGATACGTGTCGAGTTGTGCGCCGAACAAAGTCGCCCCGGTGATGCTGACCGCGCGGACGGCGATCGGGATGTCTGGGACCTCGGTCGCGTCGGGCTCGTTGACATTGGGGCCGGATGGGGTGACGGCGGGGAGGTTCGCGGGGGCGAGGCGTTGGATGGGGGAACCGGCGGGGATTTGCGGTTGTCTTGGAGTGGTTTGCGCCTGGGTTTGGGCGGCGATGCTGGCGAGGAGCAGGGCGGCCGCGAGGGTTTTAAGATTGAGGCGCGAAACATTTTGTTTCGGTTCCGCGTTGTCGATGGTCACCACAATTCCCGCCCTTGCCCCTTATCTGGCGGGACAACACCAGACAGGATGGGAATTGGCAAGGTTTCGTGTGGGTTATCTGGGCTCCGGCCCAGACCCGCCAGGAGGGCGCCGCCCTCCCCAGGGGCCATTGGGACCTCCCGCCAAAGGGCTACCGCCCTTGGCGGATGTCCAGAAGGCGCAGCCTTAATGTGCCGTTTGGTGGGGCCCGGGGTGAAACCCCGGCGGATGCCCGCCAGCGCCGCGAGGCCAAGACCCAGAATCGAAAACGAAACAGACTCCGGCGTGGCGGTCACCTGCCGGACCGCGCCGTTGGCAAAGGTTTCCGGCCCCGAGGGATCGGTGCCGTAGGAAAATCCGTTGCCGGGCGTCAACGTCAGCCAGGAAATCGAGGCGGGCAGCCCATACCGGTCGGCCGGGTCGCCAATCGCGATCGCCCAGGCGGTGGACAGCACGCCATAGCCGCCAATGCCCGTCAGCACGCCCGCCGAGAACGTGGCACTCGGGGACAGGGCGAAGGCATCGTTGGCGTTGGTGAGAATGGTGCCGAGAACGTTGAAGCTGGTGAGGACGATCGGGCCCGCGCCGGCGGTCACGGCGGCGCTGTCGACCGTGAAGGCGCCGGGGAAAACCGTGCCGTTGAGCGGGCCGCCGGCGGCCGGCGCGGTGAAATGAAAGACGACCGGCTCGGCATGGACCGTGCTGGGGGTCAGCGCTGATAATGTCAGCGGCGGCAACGGGAGTGTGAGCCAGACGCGCATGGGAAATATCCGTTTGTTACAATATACGGAAGTATACCTGGGTTTCGGAGAAATCCGGGTATACGCGCCCAGGGTTGGTGTGGCGGCGGGCGC
>JAYVXQ010000243.1:0-15424 GCA_043785025.1 Acetobacteraceae bacterium | reverse complement strand
CGTCGGCGTGCGCGGTCAGCAGCGCGTCGCAGGCCAGGACTTTCCCAGGGTCGCCCTGACTATGAAACACCAGCAGGCCGAGTTCGGGTTCGTTGGCGCGCAGATGCAGCAATGCGTCGTCCAGGTCGCGGGCCATCGCCAGGGGCCAGAACGCGGCACCCGCCGCGTGGATCGCGGCGAGATCGGCGGGGATTGTTGCGGGGCCGCGGAGGGTGATGTCGGCGCGGCGGGCGGCGCGGTTGAGAGCAACGGTGACGTGATCATAGGTGATCGCATCGTCCTCGATGCGGCGGCGCAGCGGGGTCAACGCGACCCCCTTGGCGGCTTTGGCGCCGCCGGACATGGCGATGGCGCGGGCGCGGACGGTTTCGTGCCAACTGGATGGGGGGACGATTTCATCGACCAGGCGCCAATCGATGGCGCGTTGGCCGCGCACGCCTTCCTCGGTGGTGCAGAACACATCGGCGCGGTCGCGGCGGACTTTGCGCTTGTCGGTGAGGCGCGTCAGGCCTCCGGTGCCCGGCAGCACCGCGAGCAAGGGCAGTTCCGGCAGGGAGACGGCGGAGCGGCGGTCGTCGACCAGCATGATGTGATCGGCCGTCAGCGCCAGTTCATAGCCTCCGCCGGCCGCGCCGCCGCTGATGGCGGCGATGTAGCGCTGGTTGGAATGGGCGCAGGCATCCTCGATCGCGAGGCGGGTTTCGTTGGTGAATTTGCAGAAATTCACCTTATGCCCGTGCGTCGCGCTGGCGAGCATGCGGATATTGGCGCCGGCGCAAAAGACGGTCTCCTTGCCGGAGCGGAGGACGACGGCCCCGGCCTCGGGGTGTTCGAAGCGCAGGCGGGTGACGGCGTCGGCGAGCTCGATATCCACGCCGAGGTCGTAGGAGTTCAGTTTCAGTTCATAGCCGGGCATCAAAGGCGCGTTGGCGTCGACATCCATGGTGAGGAAGGCGATCGGCCCCTCGAAGCTGAGTTTCCAATGGCGGTAGCGGGAGGGGTCGGTCTGGAAGTCGATCATGGTGGGATGTCCCGGATGAAGGCGGCGATGGCGGCGAGGGTTTCGTCCGTTGCTTCCAGATGCGGCGCGTGGCGGGTGTTGGGGATCAGCAGGGTTTGCACGCTTCGGTCGAGGATATTGAGTTGCGCTTCGGTGCCGTAGGGATCGTCGGTGCCTTGCAGCGCCAACCAGGGAATTTTTATGGTGTTGGCGATGGCGAGGATATCGAAGGCCCGGAAGGCCGGGTTGAGCCAGGCGTCGTGCCAGCCCCAGAAGGCGTTGTCGGGGTCAGCGTGGTAACGGGCGAGGCGGGATCGTAACGATCCGGTTTCGTATTCGGCGCGGATGGCGGCGATGGCGGCCAGGTTCGCGGTCTCGACGAAGAAATGCGCGGCGATGGTGATCAGAGCTTCGACGCGGGGGGCCAAGACGCGGGGAGCCAAGACGCGGGGAGCCACGACGCGGGGAGCCACGACGCGCGGATCGTTGGCGGCACCGGCGTGGATGGTGGCGATCGAGCCGCCATCGGAATGACCGATCAGGATGGCGCGGGCGATGCCGGCGGCGTCGAGAACGCGCGGCAAACAGGTCAACGCCTCGCTGTGCATATAGGTTTCCGGCCACGGCATCGGGGCGGGATCGGACTGGCCGTAGCCAAAGCGGGAATACGCGAACACGGGCAACCCCGTCATCACGGCGAGGCGTTCGGGGACATCGCGCCAAAGGGCGACGCAGCCGAGGCCCTCGTGCAGAAACACCAGGACGGGTTTGGCGGACAGGTCGCCGGCGGACGCGGCCTCGATCCGCCGTCCGTCGATCAACAGGTCGCGCCGGATCACTGGTCCCGCAGCCGGAACCGCTGGATCTTGCCGGTGGCGGTTTTCGGCAGCCCCTCGACGAATTCGATCCAGCGCGGATATTTCCAGACGCCGACGCGGTTTTTCACGTGCTCCTTCAGCTCGGTGGCGAGGCTTTCGAGGTCGGCATGGGCCTCGGTCAGCACGACGAACGCGCGCGGTTTGGTCAGGCCGTCGCGGTCGGTCTTGCCGACGACGGCGGCTTCCAGCACGGCGGGATGGGCGATCAGGGCTTCCTCGACCTCAAACGGGGAGACCCAGACGCCGCTGACTTTCAGCATCTCATCGCGGCGGCCGAGGAAGCGGTAATAGCCCTCGGCGTCGCGGCAGTAGGTATCGCCGGTATAGGTCCAGTCGCCCCGGAACGTCCGCCGCGATTTCTCGCGCTGGTTCCAGTAGCCATCGGCGGCAGTTGGCCCCTTGACCACGAGTTCGCCGGGTTCGCCGTGCGGCACCGGCCGGTCGTGATCGTCGACGACCATGGCGGCATAGCCGGGAACCGGCTTGCCGGACGTGCCATAGCGAACCGTGCCCTCGGCGTTGCTGATGAAAATATGCAGCATTTCGGTGGAGCCGATGCCGTCCAGGATGTCGACGCCGACCATCTCAGACCAGCGGCGGCCGACATCCTCGGGCAGCGCCTCACCCGCCGAGATGCAGCGGCGCAGACGGGGGGACCCGGCGTTGGGCCTGATCATCGGGTTGGCGAGCATGGCGGCGTAAAGCGTGGGGACGCCGGCGAAGATGGTGGGTTGCCAGCGCTCCATCACCGCGAACACGGCGTCGGGGGTGGGGCGATCGGGGAGCAGGATGGTGACGGCGCCGGCCGCCATCGGAAACGTCATGGAATTGCCGAGGCCGTAGGCGTGGAAGGCCTTGGCGACGGAGAACATCACGTCGTTGGCGTGCAGCCCAAGCACCTGATCGCCGTAGGTTTCGACGGTGGCGCGCAGGCTGCCATGGACGTGTTTGACGCCTTTGGGCGCGCCGGTGGAGCCGGAGGAATAGAGCCAGAAGGCGACCTCATCGGCCGACGCGCGCACGGATGGCGTGGCGGGGTCCCCGCTGGCGAGGAAGGTTTCCAGGGTTTCAGCGCGGGGGTCGGCCAGGTCATGGCCGTCGGAAACGATGATTTTTCGTAATGTTTTTGTTTCGAGGATCAAAGGAAGCAGCGCGGGGATCAAAGCGGCGGAAATCGCGATGGCCTCGGCGCGGCTGTCGTCCAGCACGTGGCGCACCAGATCCGGTGTCAGCAGCGTGTTGATGGGGACGGGGATGACGCCCGCGCGTAACGCCCCCCAGAACACGATCGGGAAGTCGACGGTGTCCCGCATCAGCATGACCAGGCGGCGTTCGCGCCCAATGCCCGCATCGGCGAGGGAACCGGCGAAGCGGCGCGTGGCGTCCGCGAGCTCCGCGCGGGTCAACGACCGGTCCGGGCCCTGGAAGGCGAGATTGTCGCCGTGTCCCTCAGTCACGTGGCGGTCGACGAACCAGTCGACGGCGTTCATTTGTGGCGTGTTCCCTCAGACATCGATCGTCGCTCCCCTGGTTTTGAGCCCGCGGATTTGCGCGACCAGGCGGTCGAAGCAGACACGGACGCCGTCTTTGTCGCCGGTGCGGCGCTCGATCTCGCGGATCGTGAAGTGAACGCGCGCCATGTCCTGATAATAGCCCATGAAGATCCAGTTAAGCCCTCCTCCCGCGACGGCGCCGGCGACCGGGACCATTTGCGCCAGCGCCTTCTCGGACAGGGTCAGGCCGAGGCGTGTGGCGACGGTGCGGGTCAGCATGGCCAGCGACAGATGCGACAGCCCGGCGCGGGTGGACCAATAGCCAAGCTCGGCGTCCTCACCCTCGGTGCGCGGACCACCCTGCGCCAGCACCTCCAGGCAGGCGCGCTTGCCGTCGTCGCTGGTGATGTCCTCGCCATGGTCGCGGGCGATCTCGGCGATCGAGCGGAGCATGAGGGCGGTGGTGACGGGAATGTCGATCAGCAAACCGGGCAATCCCGCGAAGCCGGTGGCGGCCCCGGAGGCGGAGGCGGCGAGGCGGTTCATCCAGATCCACGAATCTTTCTCGCCATGCGCGCCGATGCCGATGGTGGCGAGGTCATGGGCTTTCAACAGCACGTCCTCGATCGCCTCGCGGGCTTTATCCTGGACGGTGTTCCAGGCGACGCCGAACAGGCGGTGGCCGATCGCCTCCAGCCCCCCGGCGGCGCCCATGATGTGGTTGGAGAGCCAGGCGGTGAGGCGGACGGCGGTGGTGCGGGCGTGCACGAGGCGGTTGGCGGCGTCCCAGAGTTTTTGCTGATCCTCGGGCGCGTGGCTCTGGCAGGCGTTGGACGAGAAATCGGGTTGGGCTTTCGCGCGGCGGAACAGGTCGGGCATTTTGGGGGCCTGCGTTGGGGTGACGGGGGGGCGCGATTCACGCCGGGACCGATACAATCATCGGCGCCAGACGGCAAATGGGGTGTTCGAGACTGGACGTTAAGGTGAGGTGGGCCGGTGTCGGGGGGAAGCGCATCGGAACCCCATCTTCCCGCCTTGCATTCATCTGACGGCGCGTTTCGGGCGCGTCGCGGGAGAATTGCATGAGGTCCCAGACAGAAAAATGGGTTGGATCGGCTTCATGAGCCACCAGGTCCGAACGAAACCCAGAAGGTTTGCAATGAAACAAGTCCCGCGATACGAGTCAGCCTGACGCGTCATCGTCGATACGAAAACTCTTCCCTTTTGCGATAAGTCGTGATACGTCACAGGCCAAGATCGCAATGACACCTGATTCGCGCCAGTAACATTGGGTGCTGGAGGTTTTTGGGGCAGGGAGGCTAAAATGCTCGAGGGAATCCCGAACTTTCCGCAGACACTCATGGATCGCCATATGAACTGGCACTCGATGCCGCCCAATATGGGTGGCCGGACGGTGCCACAGGGACAGCCGGGTTCGGGGGCGGAGTTCCTGGATTTCCATCATCAGTACATCGCCGATTTAAAGACGTGGTACGCGGGCCGGGCCGGGGCCGTTATGTCGAAACTGGATCCCTGGCTTCACTTCCCCGCCGACCTGGTCGCGGCACACCCCGCTTTGACCGACTTTGAGAACAAGTCGAGCAGCGGGACGATGTTTTCGACCGAGGACTCGTTGGGCATCTTCGTCGAGGCAACCCATAACAGCGTGCATGGCTGGATCGCGACGTTGCATGCGCAGCCGGAGTTCGGCCAACTTGATTCGTGCAAATATTTCATGTTCTATCAGTGGCATGGCATGGTCGATGCCTGGCGTGGCCACTGGCTGGCCAGTCACAAAAGCGCGGTTAAAGACGCCGTCGATCACGGGAAATTCGTGGTCAAGGACTCGGTCGATATCAATCCGAAGATATTGCGCGACCTCGTGGTTCAGAAGCAGTTCGAGATCCCGCCCAAGAGCCCGAAAGAAAATGTCGAGGTTCCCGGCCGCGTGGATCAGGGGGACCCCATCATGGCGCTGTCGCGGCAAATGGCGCAGCTCGAAAACCTGGTGCATCAGACCCACCTGCAGGCGTTCATTCGCAAGGACGAACGGCCGAAGGTCGGGTGAGTGCTGTTGATTTTCGGCTCGCGGCTGGACGATCAACCGTGGTTGCTGGCTGAACATCTGGCGCGGTTCGACGTGTCGCCCGCGATTGTCATCCCGTTCGATCTGTCTCGGCCTGGCTGGCGTCTGCGGACCGGGCGGGCCGGGGAACTTCAGGCCGCCACGGCGGATCGGGTCATCGGCTCCGGTCAAATCGCCGCCGTGGTCAATTTGCTGCCCTGGATTACCGTGCATGACCTGCCGCACATCGCCGAGGATGACCGCGAGTATGTGGCGAATGAGATGGCCGCGTTCCTGCTCGGCTGGTTGTGCGAGCTTGACTGTCCGATGATCGATCGTCCCACGTCGCTTTCCCTGGCGGGATGCGGACGTTGGCCCTCGGAGTGGGCGGCATTGGCGATGCGGGTTGGCGTGCGCGCGGACACGCAATGGCAAGGGCCGCGGGTCGACGTGACGGTCCTGGGAGGGTGCGCGGTCGCCGAACCGGGGGGTGACGGGAGGCTGGCGCGCGCCGCCGAGGCCGTCGCCCATGCGGCGCGGCGGTCTCTGGTCACACTGCATTTCGCGCAAGATGACCACGAGCCGATTTTTGTGGGCGCCGCCGCGCGACCCATGGCGGGCACGCCCGCCGTGGCGGACGCGCTACGCGCATGGCTCCCGCGGTGACCGTGCTGCTGTGGGGTGCTCCCGAGGATGCCGTCGTCACCGCCGTGGCATCGGCGCTCGCGACCATGGGCGCCACGACGGTGATCGCGGACGGTTCCGATATCGTAACCGTCGGACACGGCGATGAAATGACGACACGTCAGGGCATCAGGCTACCGCTCGCCGCTGTCACGGGTGTGTTGGTTCGACCTTCGGGAACGGGGGAGCTCGCCAACTATGGGGCGCTGGCCGGCTGGACCGAACTCACCCCGGCGGTAGTGCTCAATCGTCTGAGCGCGGGGGCGTCAAACCGCTCGAAGCCGTATCAACTGCGATGGGTGATGGAGGCTGGGTTCAGCGTTCCCGACACGCTCGTCACAACGGATCCGGGGGATGTTCGCGCCTTCCGAGCCGAACACCGGGACGTCATTTATAAGTCGACGAGCGGTGTGCGCAGCATTGTCAATTTACTGAAGCCAGGCGACGAGTCGCGTTTGAACGACGTGTGCGCCTGCCCCACCCAGTTTCAGCAATATATTTCCGGCATCGACCACCGTGTGCATGTCGTGGGTGAGGACCTGTTCGCCGCCTGTATCGATTCGGACGCCGTCGATTACCGCTACGCAACGGCCCGTGACAGGCGCACGCGCATGCGGTCCGTCACGCTGCCGCCGGACATCGCCAGCAAATGTCTGGCGTTGACCACGACAATCGGGCTTGGGCTGGCTGGTATCGATCTTCGGCTGGACGCCGAAGGCCGTTGGTGGTGCTTTGAGGTCAATACTTCGCCAGGGTTCATCTGGTTCGAGCAGCAGACAGACCAGCCGATTTCCGCGGCGGTCGCGCGAATGCTGATCAGGCCGTCCGCTTCGATGTGAGATCCAGGCGGACCGCGGTTATCGCGAAAGGACCGAGGCCTGACGCCGGCTCGCGGCGCGGGCGCTGAGATCCGCCGGCGGATCGGCTTCGGCCCAGACACGCTCCCCCGGCGCCGATGGACGATCCTCGGGCGCGGCCTGTTCCAGCACGCGCGCGAGATCGATGGCCGTCACCGGCTTGGTCAAATAGCCGCTCATGGCGGCGGCGAGGCACGCCTCCCGATCGCCCGCCAGCGCGTTCAATGCGATGATGGGGATTGAGGTTTGCGAGGTTTGGGCCCCCCAGGCGCGGATCCGGCCCGTGGCCTCGAACCCGTCCATCAGCGGCATCTGGCAATCCATGAAAATCACGTCGAAGCGGGCGGAGGTCGCGGCGGCGACGGCCTGCTCGCCATTTTCGGCCATGGTGACGATCGCGCCCAACCGCGCCAGATGGCTTTTGATCACCCATTGGTTGACGCCGTTATCCTCGGCCACCAGCACCCGCGCGCCGCGTTTGATCTGGGCTTTTTCGCGGCGCCATCGCGAGGGCGTGCGCGGTCTCGGCGGGTTGGAATGGGACGTCGAAACGGAAACACGATCCCTCCTCCGGCACGCTGCTGACATGGATCTGGCCGCCCATCAGTTCGACCTGATGGCGGCTGATGCCGATGCCGAGGCCGGTGCCGCCGAATTGGCGCGTGGTCGAGGCGTCGGCCTGGCTGAAACGCTGGAACAACCGATCGATGGCGTCGGGGGCGATGCCGATGCCGGTATCCTCGACGGCGAAGCACCACCAGGCGCGCGCGTCGCCTGGTGTCATGGGCTGCGCCGTGACGCGCAGCCGGACCTCCCCGCGCGGGGTGAATTTGATCGCGTTGCCCAACAAATTGGACAGCACCTGGCGCAGGCGGGTCGGGTCGCCGCGCACCCAGTGCGGGTTTCGCCCAATCGGTAAACCTGATCGAGGGTGATGGACAGGCTGGCGAGGCGCTCGGCTTCCGGCAGCGCCATCGCCATGCTGACGTCGCGCATGACCGCCATCATCCGCGCCATCATCCGCGCCATCATCCGCGCGCGGTTGCCGTAGTCGTCGATGCGCTGCCTGATGACGTGGCCGAGGGTGGTGATCTTGTCGATTTCGCGCGTGCGGATGGCCTGGTCGCGCACATCCGACGACGCGCCGTACGACATCATCTGGCCCACCAGCGCCAGCATGCCGAACAGCAGCGCCAGGATCATACTGATCGAGGGCCGCATCCGGGAAAAGACCGGCCAGCGTGTCGCGCCCGCGGGATCATCGTGGTTTTGGCGCCTCGGCGGCGGCCAGGACGCCCTGGGTTTTCAGGATCCGGAGGGCGGACGCGGAGCGGAGATAGTCGACGAAGCCCCTGGCCTCTGGTGTCCAGACCCCGGTGCGATGCACGCGGCCGAATTCGAGCCACAGCGGGTAACGTCCGGCCTCGACATACTCGGCCGTCGGCTCCACGCCGTTGAACGCGAGATAGACGATTTTGGTTTTCGCGTTGGCGAGGGCGGAACGGTTCAAAAATCCGAGCGCGCCGGGGAAACGGTCGAGCCGTTCGATCAATCGCGGGTCGAGGTGAACGACCTTCACTCCCTCCCCAAATGTCATGGTTTCGAACGCGGGCAGCACGCGGTTGATGGCCTGGCGGGAGGCGCCCGTGGACTCGCGGCCGATGGCGCGAATGGGTCCGGGCTGGCCGCCGAACGCGCGGAAACGGCGTGATTGAATGGACCATGACGCGCGGATAAGATGTCACCATGTCTCAGCGTCTGTCGCGCTCCGCGTTCCACGATTGGTCGGCGGCCCAACCCCGTGGCCGGTTCGAACGCATCCATGGCGAGGTCGTCGCCATGGCGCCCGAGCGGTGGATCCATGGCGATTTAAGGCCCGCGTGTGGCGGGCGATGGATCGCGAGATCGCCGCCGCGGGACTGCGCTGTCAGGCCGCGCCGGATGGAATGACCGTCGAGATCGACGACGATACCGATTACGAACCGGACGCATTGATCAATTGCGGCGAACCGATCCCCGATGAGGCGACCGTGGCCCCGAACCCGGTGGTGATCGTCGAGGTTTTGTCGCCGAGTACGGCCGGCATCGACGCCGGCGGGAAGCTGGCGGATTACTTTCGCCTCGCCTCCGTCCGGCATTATTTGCTGGTGCGGCCGGCGCGCCCGGAAATCATTCATCATCGGCGGGAAGGCGATCGGATCGAGACATTGATCATTCGCGAGGGGTTCGTGGATTTGGACCCGCCGGGCATCTGGCTGTCCCTGCGCGAACTTTACGGGCCCTGATCGCGCATGGTCTGGCGCTGGCTTTCGGCTGCGCCATCCCATATGAACCGGGACGGGTTTCACGGATGGAACCCTTTGCGCCTCGCAGGACATCATGACCGACGCCGACCCACGCTCCCTTGGCGAAATCGCCCGCCGCCGGACCTTCGCCATCATCTCCCACCCCGACGCGGGCAAGACCACGCTGACCGAGCATTTGCTGCGGGCCGGCGGGGCGATCCAACTCGCGGGCAACGTGCGCGCCAAGGGGGAGCGGCGGCGCACCCGGTCCGACTGGATGTCGATCGAGCGGGAACGCGGCATTTCCGTCGTCACCTCGGTGATGACGTTCGAGGCGCATGGCTGCGTGTTCAATCTGCTGGACACGCCGGGCCATGAGGATTTCTCCGAGGATACCTATCGCACGCTGACCGCCGTCGACGCCGCCGTGATGGTGATCGACGCGGCCAAGGGGATCGAGGATCGGACGCGCAAATTGTTCGAGATTTGCCGCCTGCGGGATATTCCCATCGTCACCTTCATCAACAAATTCGACCGTGAGGCGCAGAGCGCGTTCGCCCTGCTGGATGAGGTGGCGTCGGCGCTGGCGTTGGACACGGCGCCGGTGACCTGGCCGATCGGGCAGGCGGCGACCTTCGCGGGCACGTATGATTTGCGTCATCGCACCATGAAGTTGATCAACGAATTGCCGCAATCGGATCCGCGGCTGGCGGTGTTGGGCGAGGAACTGGATCTGGTCCGCGCGGCGTTGCCGGAATTCGATCAGGAGAGTTTCAACGCGGGTCATCTGACACCGGTTTATTTCGGCAGCGCGATCAAGGGGATTGGCGTCGGCGATCTGCTGGAGGGACTGGCGGAATACGGGCCGAGGCCGCGGGCGCAGGCGGCGGATAAACGGGTCGTGGAGGCCAGTGAAGGAAATTTGACGGCGCTGGTGTTCAAAATTCAGGCGAACATGGATCCGCAACATCGCGACCGGATCGCCTTCGCGCGCGTGTGCTCGGGGCGGCTGGTACGCGGGATGCGGTTGAAACAGGTGCGCACGGGAAAAACGATTCCGCTGACAGCACCGCAGTTTTTCTTCGCCCGCGAGCGGGAGATCGCGGATGAGGCGTTCGCGGGCGATGTGGTGGGCATTCCCAATCACGGCACGCTGCGGATCGGCGATACGCTGACCGAGGGGGAGGATCTGACGTTCATCGGCGTGCCCTATTTCGCGCCGGAGATTTTGCGCCGGGTGCGGCTGGACGATCCGATGAAAGCGAAAAAACTGCGCCAGGCTCTGGTGGAACTGGCCGAGGAAGGCGTCGTGCAATTATTCCGCCCGCGTGATGGCGCCGCCCCCATGGTTGGGGTCGTGGGCGTGTTGCAGTTGGACGTGCTGCAGGCGCGGCTGGCGGCGGAATATGGCGTGAAAATCGGGTTCGAGGCGTCGGTGTATAATCTGGCGCGGTGGATTTTTTCCGATGACCGGGTGGCCCTGACGCGGTTCATCGAGGCGAACCGGAGTGCCATTTGCGATGATGTGGATGGGGATCCGGTGTTTTTATCGTCCTCGGCGTTCATGATGCGGCGGGCGGAGGAACTGGCTCCAGGACTGGTGTTTCGCGATATTAAGGATGTTCGGGCGGAGACGGTGGCGGCCTGACTTGCCGGGAATGGGGGGGGTTGCTACCGCTCATCCTCGTCATCCACCGAGGAGACCCGCCATGCCAGGACTCGCCACGCGCTTCGATCCCGCCTCCGTCGAGTGGCGCCGTGTCACCGATCCCGCATGCACCGAGTATAAAATCGATTTCGAATACAGCCTGCTTGGCTACGATCTCGCCAACGGCCGGCTGGACATGCTGCTGCGCTACGCCACGGAACGCGGCCATTGCCGCCGCCACCGGCACGTCGCCTCCACCCTGACGCTGGTTCTGGACGGGGAGCAGCATCTGCTGGAAATGCAGCCGGACGGCTCAACCAAATCGATTTCGCGACGCAAAGGCGACTACGCTTTGGCCAGCCCCGATGCCTTGCCGCATGTCGAACGCGGCGGCGACATGGGCGGAACCATCCTGCTGTCGATGACCGCGCCGGATGGCATATTGTTCGAGTATTTCGACGAGAATATGGAAAACGGCTGGACCTTATCGATCGCGCAATATGTCGATGCGTGGATCAAACGAACGCCGTATGGAGCGGCGCCCGGACCGGCCAAAGCGGCGGCCTGAGGGGCACGGCGTGGTCCGGCGATTGTTCCCGCCGGAATATCAGACTATACTCGGGTTTCGTGGAAATCCGGGTATACGCGCCCAGGGTTGGCGTGGCGGCGGGCGCAAACCAAAACGATACCCGGATTTCTGAGTGATCCGGGTATATTGTGAAAATGGCTCTGACTTACGGCAGCCTGAGATCCGGACGCGCCACGCGCGCCGGAACGAAAGGAACCGCGCGACAAGGTTCCGCGTTAGGGGAAGGCAACCGAGGCGCGTTCTTCGCGGACGCCCCTCCTGGGAGGACACCATGCCAGACACTGTTTATAAAGTCGTTGAAGTCGTCGGAACATCGGAACAAAGCATCTCCAAGGCCATTGACGGCGCGGTCGCGAAAGCGTCGGCGACGTTGCGCAATCTCGGCTGGTTCGAGGTTGGACAGATCCGCGGCAATATCGCGGACGGAAAAGTGAAACAATATCAGGTGACGGTGAAAATGGGGTTCACGCTGGAATAGCCGCGCCGCGCGACGAGGCCCGCTGATAAAAGGCGCGCCTCGCCGCGGTTCGGTGCACCAACCCTTTGACCCTGGCCCCTGGCCCCTTGACCCTGGCCGCAATCCCGGCACGCTGCGCTCTTGTTCCAGCAGGACGCATCCATGCCCGGACTATTCTACGAGGATTTCTCCATCGGACGGGACTTCGACCACCCGTGGACGCGCACCGTCACGGAAGCCGACAACGTGCTGTTCACGACGATGACAATGAATGTTCAGCCGTTACACCTGGACGCCGAATTCGCCGCGAAAACCGAGTTCGGCAAGCCCCTGGTCAATTCGATCTTCACCCTTGGCTTAATGGTCGGCGTTACCGTCAACGATACCACCCTGGGCACCACCATCGGTAATCTGGGCTTTTCTGACGTGAAATTTCCAAAGCCGGTCTTCGCCGGGGACACATTGCGTTCACGAACCAAAGTGCTGGCGGCGCGCGAAAGCAAGTCGCGGCCCGACGCGGGGATCGTCGAGTTCGAGCATAGCTGCTGGAACCAGCGCGGCGAAATGGTCGCGATTTGCCGCCGTCAGGCGTTGATGCGCAAGCGGCCCATCGCCTGATGCGCCTTCTGCTGGTTCTGATCATACTCGGGGTCTCCGCGCCCGCATGGGCTCAGGCCCCAGGCGGGCCGCCCGCCGTCGGGGTCATCGCGGTGGCACCCGCCTCGATCACCGAATCCTCGGAATTCGTGGGCCGGGTGCAAGCGAAGGAACGCGTCGCCCTCAATGCCCGCGTCACCGCCTTCCTGGAACAACGGTTGTTCGTCGAGGGCACCGAAGTCCACGCCGGCGATATTCTCTACAAACTGGAACGCGCGGCGTTCGAGGCGGACCTCGCGCAAAAAGAAGCCGCGGTCGCCGATAATTCGGCCCGCCTCGCCAATGCCACCATCCATCTCAATCGCCTCCAAACCCTGCTGCAAACTCCCGCGGGTCAGCGGGCGAGCTATGACGACGCGGTGGCCTCGCAACGATCGCAGGCGGCGCAACTGGCCTCCGCACAGGCGGCGTTGCGGCTGTCGCGGGTCAATCTGGACTATACCGAGATCCGCGCGCCGATCGACGGGCAGATCAGCCGCACCGCGATCACGCCGGGCAACGTCGTGACCCCCAACAGCGGGCCGCTGGCGACGATCGTCAGTCAGGAACCGATGTACGTGGTGTTTCCCGTGGCCGTCACCACGTTGTCGGCGCTGCGCGCGCGATACTCGGGGAAAGGTGGGATGAACGCGGTGCAAGCGCGGTTGAAGCTGCCGAACGGTGAGGCGTTCGATCAACCCGGAAAAATCGATTACGTCGATCCCTCGATCGCCGCGGGCACCGATACAATCCTGGTGCGCGCGGTCTTCGCCAATCCGGTGCGCGGCACGCCAGCGCCCAACCGGCCGGTGGAGCGGCCGCTGATCGACGGCGCGTTCGTCACCGTGACGGTGGAGGGCAACGCGCCCATCACGGCGTTGACCGTGCCGCGCGCGGCGGTGATGGCGGATCAAACCGGCAGCTTCGTCTTCGTCGTCGGCGCCGCCAACAAGGTCGAGCGGCGCGCGATCAAACTGGGTCAATCGACACCTTCCCTCGCGGTGATCACCGATGGGGTGAAAGAGGGCGAGAGCGTGATCCTGGAAGGGTTGCAGCGCGCGCGGCCGGGGATCGAGGTGAAGCCCGGACCCGCCACACCGCCGGCGAGCGGACGTTGAACGCATGATCTCCGCCGTTTTCGTCGATCGGCCGCGGCTGGCGATCGTCCTCTCGATCTTGCTGACCCTGGCTGGCGTGTTGGCCTATCAGCGCATCGCTTTGTCGCAATTTCCCGACATCGTTCCGCCTCAGGTCAACGTATCGACGACCTTCTCCGGCGCGTCGGCCGCGATCGTGGAACAGACGGTCGCACAGGTGCTGGAGGCGCAAATCGTCGGCGTCGACGGCATGATCTACATGAAATCCAACAGCGCCAACGACGGCAGCTACAGTCTGGGCGTCACGTTCGATCTGGGCACCAACGCCGATATCGCCACCGTCAACGTGAACAACCGGGTGCAGGCGGCTTTGGCGCGATTGCCGCCGGAGGTGCAGCGCCAGGGCGTCACCGTGCGCAAACGATCCACGGCGGTGCTGGAATTCTTGCAGGTGTTCAGCGAAACCGGTGAACAATCGCCGTTGTTCATCAGCAACTATGTCACGATCAACGTGCTGGACCGGTTGGCGCGCACGCCGGGCGTGGGTGACGCGGTGCTGTTCGGGCGGCTGGATTACGCGATGCGGATCTGGTTCGATATCAATAAGATCGTGTCGTTGGGTCTGGCACCCTCGGACATCGTGACCGCCATTCAACAGCAGAATTTACAGGCGGCGACAGGCCGGATCGGATCGCGGCCGACACCCGACAGCACGCAATTCCAGTTGAACGTGCGCACCGATGGGCGGCTGACGACCCCGGAACAATTCGCGCGGATCGTGCTGCGGGCCAATCCCGATGGCTCCGTGCTGCGGGTCGGCGATGTCGCGCGGGTCGATCTCGGTGCGGCGAACATGGATACCGAAAGCCGGTTGAACGGCCAGCCCGCGGTGTCGATCGCGCTATACCTGGCACCGGGTGCGAACGCCGTGAAAACCTCCGCCGCCGTGGCGAAGGCGTTGCAAGAGGTAAAAAGCCGCTTTCCACCGGGCCTGAACGCGCGGGTTTTCTATGACAGCAGCACGTTCGTTGCCTCCACGTTGGCCGAGGTGCAGTCGACCATCGCCATCGCCTTCGGCCTGGTCGTTCTGGTGGTGTTTCTGTTTCTGGGCAATTGGCGCGCGACATTGATCCCGATCGTCGCCATTCCCGTCAGTCTGATCGGCTCGATCGCCATGCTGATGGCGTTTGGGTTTTCGTTGAACACGATCTCCTTGCTCGCGATGGTGTTGGGCATTGGAATCGTCGTCGACGACGCGATCGTGGTGGTGGAAAATGTCGAACGCGTGATGGCCGAGGAACCCAACCTCGATCCCCGCGACGCCACCAAAAAAGCCATGGCCCAAATCACCGGGCCGGTCATCGCGATTTCGTTGGTTCTGCTGTCGGTGTTCGTTCCCATCGGGTTCATTCCGGGCGTGTCAGGAACCTTGTTCCGGCAATTCGCGGTGACGATCAGCGTGGCGATGCTGATCTCGGCGTTGAACGCGCTGACGTTGTCGCCGGCCTTGTGCGGGATTTTCCTGCGCCATCACGGCAACCCCAAGGGGCCGTTGGGCTTGATGCTGAAAGGCATCGATGGCATCTGCGACGGTTACGCCGCCATTGTCCGGCGGTTGTTGCGGGTGTCGATCCTTGGCGTCGTCATCATCGTGGCGGCGGGGGTGGCGATCTGGTTTCTGGAGAAACAAACCCCCACCGGATTTTTGCCGGAGGAAGACCAGGGCGCGTTTTTC
>JAYVXQ010000242.1:0-5022 GCA_043785025.1 Acetobacteraceae bacterium | reverse complement strand
CCGGAAGAAACCCGGGTGGCGGTGCTCAAAGGCAACCGCATCGAGGAATTTGATTTCGAGTCCGCTGATCACAAGCAGATCAAGGGCAATATCTATCTTGCCAAAGTAACCCGGGTCGAACCCTCGCTCCAGGCCGCATTCGTGGACTTCGGTGGCAATCGCCACGGGTTCCTGGCGTTCAGCGAAATCCATCCCGATTACTACCAGATCCCCAAGCAGGATCGTGACGCGCTGCTGGCCGAAGAAGCCGAACACGCCGCCGAAGAAGCCGAACTGCGCGCCGCCGAGGAAGCCGAGGAAGACGCCCGCGCCGAACGTGGCGAAAGCGACTACGACGATGACGGTCACGATGATCGGCATGATGACGATGATGATGACCGCCACGACGATGATGATCACGACGATGACGGCCCAGATCACGGCCCAGATCATGGCAGTCTGATCGAGATCGACACGTCCGAAAAGGACGAAGTCGCCACGATCGACGGCGGTGTGGTCGAACAGGGCTTCGACGCCGATGACGCGCATGAGGCCAGTGAAGCCGCGCAAGACGACGACGAAGCGGATAACGCCGACGGCGATTCCGCCAACGGCGAAGGCGGCGACAATCGTGCCCGTCGCGGTCGTGGTCGCCGCCCAGGTGGCCGTGACGGCAACCGTGAAGGTGGCCGCGCCCAGCCCAAGGAGATGGACGAATTGCGCGCGCGTCGCATGGCGCTGCGCCGTCGCTACAAGATCCAGGACGTGATCCAGCGCCGGCAGGTGCTGCTGGTGCAAGTGGTCAAGGAAGAACGCGGCAACAAGGGCGCCGCGCTCACCACCTATCTCAGCCTGGCGGGCCGCTATTGCGTGCTCATGCCCAATTCGAGCCATGGTGGCGGCATCAGCCGCAAGATCAATTCGGTCGCCGATCGCAAGCGGCTGAAGTCGATCATGTCCGAAATGGACCTGCCGCGTTCGATGAGTTGCATCGTCCGCACCGCCGGGCTCCAGCGCACCAAGCCCGAAATCAAGCGCGATTTCGATTACCTGGCGCGGGTGTGGGACGAAATCCGTGACCGCACGCTGCATTCGTCGGCGCCCGCGCTGATCCATTCGGACAGCGATCTGGTCAAGCGCGCGATCCGCGACATCTACAACCGCGACATCGAGGAAGTCGTCGTCGAAGGTGACGACGGCTATCGCGCCGCGCGCGATTTCATGAAGCTGCTGATGCCCAGCCACGCGCGCCGGGTGAAGCACTATGCCGATCCCGTGCCGCTTTATCAGCGCTACGGCGCCGAGGATCAGCTTTCGGCGATGTACGATCCGGTGGTGCAGCTCAAATCGGGCGGCTACCTCGTCATCAACCCGACCGAGGCCCTGGTTTCGATCGACATCAACTCGGGCCGCTCCACTAAGGAACACGGCATCGAGGGCACCGCGGTCGGCACCAACCTGGAGGCCGCGCGCGAGATCGCCCGTCAGTTGCGGCTGCGCGATATGGCCGGGCTGGTGGTGATCGACTTCATCGACATGGAATACGGCTCGAACGTCCGCAAGGTCGAAAAGGCCATGAAGGACGCGCTCAAGAACGATCGCGCGCGTATCCAGGTCGGCCGCATTTCCAGCTTCGGGCTGATGGAAATGAGCCGCCAGCGGCTGCGCCCGTCGCTGGAGGAAACCAGCCTGATCCTGTGCCAGCATTGCAACGGCACCGGCCATGTCCGCGGCACCGAAAGCGCCGCCTTACACGTCCTCCGCGGCGTTGAGGAAGAAGCTGGGCGCCGCCGCTCGGCGGAGGTCATCGTTCACATGGCCCCGGCGATCGCGCTGTATATCCTGAACCATAAGCGGGAGCGGTTGAACGAGATCGAGCGGCGCTATGGCATGCGGGTCATCATCGCCGCCGATGACAGCCTGATCGCGCCCAGATTCCGGATCGATCGCGTCCGCTCCTTCGCCGCCGGCGAGGAACCGCGTTTCGTGACGCCCGACGCGCCGCGAGCCGCCGAGATGACGCCGCAAGAAGTGTTGGACGACGAGGATGAGGACGACGCCGACGATGAGGCGCCCTCCGCGCCCGCCGTCGCGGGCGAGACGGAGGAAAGCAGCGAAGCCGAACGTGGCCGCCGCCGCCGCCGCAAACGGCGCCGGGGTGGACGTGAGGACGGCGCGCCCGGTGACGCCGCCGCGACCGACGATGGTGACGCCTCCGCGTCCGGCGATGGCGACGAGCCGGAGGAGCCCGCGCTGGCCGCCGCCGCGCCGGCCGCCGAACCCGGATCCGCTGAAGACGCCGAGCTAAGCCGCCGCAGGTCCCGCTCGCGCCGTGGCCGCCGCCGCGACAATGACAGCGATCTGTCGCCTCTGGGCGTGCCGGGGGCCGAGCAGCCGGATATGGTCACCACCTATGCCGGTCCAACCCCCGCCGATCCGTACGGCGGTCATGTGTTCGATATCTTCGACGCGATGGAGCAAGCCGAACTGAACGCGGCACCCGCGCGGCCCGCCACGATGGGCCGCTCGCAATCCGGGCGCGCCGGGCCGCGTCGTGGCCGGACCCGGTGGCAGCCGCCCGCATGGGCTGTCGCCTCGCAACCGCCGATGCTGTTGGAGGAAGCCGCCTCCACGCGGCCGGATCGCGCCCAGGGCGCGGAGTTCTGGGCTTTGCCGTCGCGGCCCTTCATGCTCCGCCGTGACCGGCATGCGCCGCGCTGGAACCAGCCACGCAATGACGCCGCGCCGCGCCCGGATGCCTCGGCCGATGCGCTGCCCGCCCGGACCGTGCCGATCGAATCCGGCCCCCCGCCCATCGTCGAAACAGCCGTTGTCGAAACACCCATTGTCGAAACGCCCGTTGTCGAAACGCCCATCTTCGTGACACCCATCTTCGAAACGCCCATCGCCACCTCCACCAAACCCGCCGAGGCCCAAGCCGAGCTGCCCTGGGCCGCGACGGCTGAGCCGGTGCCACAGGTGAGCCACGAGCCGGTGCCCGACATGCCGGTCATCAGCGCCCCGGCGAACGATCCCGCACCGCTCCCGGTGGCGGCCTTGGCGCCTGAACCCTTCGTTGCGGAGGTGGCGGCGCCCGCGAACGACGTCATCGTCGGTCCGGCGATCCAACCGATCGTCATCGGCTCCGAGGAGGCCGCACCCGCGCGGAAAAAACTCGGATGGTGGCGCCGCGGGTAGCGTTTTCACCCGGAACGGCGCATCCTTCGTCGATGCCAAACCGTTCCGGGTGGCCGCGCCGGAGCGGTTTCCGATCGCCTTGGCTCGCGGAACCCGCTCTGACTATTGGTTTTGACGAGCATCGTTATCCGGTCAGGTGCGGCCGCCTGATCGGATGATGCTCTCGGGGAGAAGCAACGACGATGGGACCCATCAACGCCTCCTCTCTCGCGGCCTGGACGGTCGCGGATCTGCATGCCGATACACGCTGGATCGTCAGCCTGGATGACGCCGCCCGCCGCGATCTGACCGGCGCCGTCCGGGCCGTCTATCAACCCGGCAAACCCCTGTTCGACTATCGCCGCGCCGATTTCGACCTCGGCCGCGCCTGGACTTCGGTCGCCCGCTGTATCAAGGAAATCAAGGACGGACGCGGCTTCGCGGTCCTGCGCGGAATGCCCCGAGACGGGCTGACGGCGGCGGAGTTCGAATTGCTGACATGGGCCATCGGCCTGCACGTCGGCGTCGCCCGCCCGCAAGGCAAGGCCAGCCAATATCTGTCGGCCGTCCGCGACGCGGGCGTGACCTATCGCGACGGGAAGGGCAGGGGATACTCATCCTCCGCCGACCTGGATTTCCATACCGACAGCGCGGATATCGTCCTGCTGACCTGCTACAACATCGCCAAATCCGGCGGCGAGAGCATGGTCTCCAGCTCCGTCACCGCCCATAACGTGATGGTCCAGGAACGCCCCGACCTCGCCGAATTATTGCACGCGCCGCTATGGTTCAGCCGCCAGCAGGAACAGGCGGCGGATGAGGCGCCATTCTACCCCAATCCGGTCTGGGACATGGCGGAGGGCGTGCTGTGCAGCAAATGGAATCGCAATCGCGTCACCTCGGCCCAAGCCATCGCCGGTGTTCCGGCGCTGACGCCCGCGCAGACCGAGGCGATGGGGCTCCTGGACGAAATCTTACGGCGCCCGGAGCTGATGTATGCGACCTATCTCCAACCGGGCGACATGCAACTGCTGAACAACCACGTCACGTTGCACTCCCGGACCTCGTTCGAAGATCATGACGATCCGGAATTGAAACGGTGTTTGTTCCGGCTGTGGCTCGCGCCGCCGGACTGGCCGCGGTTACCCGACAGTTGGCGTCCCGCCTATGGCGCGATCGAAACGGGCATGGTGCGCGGCGGCATTCGCGGCCAGGCCTATGACGGCGCGCGCGCGGCGTTCGAGCAGCGACAGGCGGCCGATCTGGGGATGCGGGCCTGAGGGGGATGCATTACGCCAGGGGGATGTCACGAATTGGCATCGTCGTGTCCGTGATTTGGATGATCGGGGCCGCCGCGTATCAAAGGAACGCTGACGTTCAACACGCGACATCAGCGATGAACCGAGAGTTTCGGTCATGCACGGAAATGAAGGCCAACCGACAGGATTTCGATTTCAACGAATGTCGTGAAGGGGCAACCGCAGCGTGGAATATTTGGTTAGAAGGTAGTTGGCCCGGTGTTGCTCTCGTGGCGATTGTTCCTGTCCCGTTTGGATGGCTTTTCGCCTACATGTGCGTCGTTGTTGTTCGGTGGATACTACGTGGCTTTGCTCGAAACCCAACGTGATGCATGGATTAATAAAGCAACATAGCTGGGACGAATTGGAGTGCACCTGCCAGCGCGAAGATCCATTGAATACCACGATTTTATCGCCCATCAACAGACTATGTCAGCCTGTCTCCCGGCGAATCGCATATGGAATTTTTGGGCTCAACCCCGGCCGTTTGGTATGAGTATCGTGGCCTCTCGCGGCGTTAAGATCCGCTGAACCCCTTTAAGTGCCGCTAACGCCGCCACGGAAGGTC
>JAYVXQ010000241.1:0-5050 GCA_043785025.1 Acetobacteraceae bacterium | reverse complement strand
AATGCGCGGTGCTGTGTCTGGATCTGGATGGGTTCAAGACGGTCAATGATACTCTGGGTCATCCGATGGGCGACGCGCTGCTGCGCGAAGTCACGGCGCGGCTCAGCCGTCAGGTGCGCGCGGGGGAAACGCTGGCGCGACTGGGGGGCGATGAATTCGCCGCCGTGATCGATGGCGGCATGGCGGAAGCGGCGGCGATCGCGGGACGGATGATCGACGTGGTGAGCGCGCAATACGCGATCGCCGGCAATATTCTGCGGATCAGCACCAGTATCGGGATCGCGGTGGCGCCGGCCGACGGGCGCTGCCCCGAGGATCTGCTGCGTCACGCGGATATGGCGCTGTATCGGGCCAAGGCCGAGGGGCGGCGCTGTTTTCGCGCGTTCGAGGCGAGCATGGGGGCGGCGGCCCGCCAGCGCCAGGGCTTGGAACAGGATTTGAGCCTGGCGTTGGCGGCGGGTCAGTTCACGCTGCATTATCAATCGCGGGTCGCGGTGGGTTCGGGCGAGATCACAGGGTTCGAGGCGCTGGTGCGCTGGAACCATCCGGAGCGCGGGCTGATCGCGCCGGGCGCGTTCATCGCCGTCGCGGAAGAGAGCGGGCTGATCACCGGATTGGGCGAATGGGTGCTGTACGAGGCGTGCCGGGCCGCGGCGGCATGGCCCGATCCGATCGGCGTGTCGGTCAACGTCTCCCCGGTTCAGTTACGCAACGCGGCCTTGTTCAAGGTGGTGACGGGCGCGCTGGCCGCGAGCGGGCTGGCGCCGGACCGGCTGGAGTTGGAGGTGACGGAGACCGCGATGCTGAACGACAGCGGCGCGGTGCTGTCGGTGATGCGGCGGCTGCGCGCCCTGGGCGTGCGGATCGTGCTGGACGATTTCGGCACCGGGTTTTCGTCATTGACCCATCTGCACAGTTTTCTGTTCGACGGCATCAAGATCGACCGATCCTTCATCCAGGATCTGGAGCATGAGCCGAAATCGCTGGCCATTGTGCGCGCGGTGATCGGTTTGGGCGTGAGCCTGAACATCCCGGTGATCGCCGAGGGTGTGGAAACGCGGGCTCAACTCGCGATTCTGGCGCGGGAGCAATGCCAGCTGGTGCAGGGGTTCCTGTTCAGCCGGCCGGTGCCGGAGGAGGCGGTCAGCCTGTCGCGGCCGGCGCGCCGCCTGGCCGCGGGCGTGGGTTGAAAGAAACGCCGGAGTGGTCAGGGCGTCAGGTGTGACCACCTGATCGGATGATGCTCTACGGGCTTGGGCGATTTGTTAAGTTTCAGAGGGCGTTTCACGTCTGAAGTTGATTCAACTTCAGACGATCGCGTTCTACAGCTGCTTTTGCGCCGATGTGGCCAGCGTGCGGATCAGCTCGGACGGCGCCTCGCCGACCACCACATAAGCGTGCGAAGGGTCGTCCCAGGTGGCCATGCTCAACGCGCCGCGCCGCGCCTCGACAATCGGTGAGGGCGTGTTGCCTTGCGCGTTGAGCACGCAGAAGGCGATCGGCAGGCCTTTTTCGCGGGTATACATCAGCTCGGCGACCGGTCGGCCGTCGACCACGACCATGCGGCCGCCGGCGAAGGTCAGGCCGGCTTCCTTGAAATCGGGGATGACCAGGTTGCGGTTGACGCGCTTGCCCAACCACATTTTCAGATGGTCGGACTGGGAGGCCGGAACCTCCACCAAATGCACCGTCTCGCGCGAATAGACCGCGTGGTATTCGGCGACATCGCTCAGCATGCGGTCGCGGTCGGATTGCAGCAGACCCGGGTAGTTCACGCCGGCGCCATAGCCGGCCATGCCCATCAGGATCGACGCGGCGATCGCCCATCCGAAGCGCGGCGCGAGGGCGGCGCGGCGGCGCGCGGGTGCGGCGGGGGACGCCGGTAAGGCGGGTGGCGTCGAAAAGGCGAGGGGCGCGGCCTCGGGGCGTTCGTACAGCCGCTCGGGGAACGCCGCGCGCAGCAAGGACGCGGTTTCGCGATGGATCGCGAGAATGCGTTGCGCGTCGGGGTTGGCGGTGAGGTAGGTCTCGACCGAGGCCGTGGTGGCCTGATCAAGCTCCCCATCGGCATAGGCGACCAGAAGGGTGTCCATATCGTGTGCGTCTGACATGTCAGGCGGGCCTCACAGTGTCTTGAGCGGCGGACGTACCGGACCGCCGGACCGGAAACGGGGTGACGACACCGCCGCCCAGTTGACCGCCGTTGGGGGCGGTCATGCGTTCGTGCAAATCCTGACGCGCACGGGACAGGCGGCTCATAATCGTTCCCACGGGTATTCCCAAAACCTCCGCTGCTTCCTTGTAACTCATTCCATCCACGCAAACGAGCATGAGGACCGAGCGTTGCTCGGCCGACATTTTCGTCATCGCCTGACGCACGGCGGCCAGGGTGATCCGGCCATCCACGGTGGCCTGACCGTCGTCGCCGATCACGCCCGCGGCCTGATCGATATCGTCATGACGACGCACCTTGCGGTGGCGGATCTCATCGATCCAAAGGTTTCTCATGATGCCATAGAGCCACGCATCCAGCCTTGTCACTTCTCGCAATTGATCCGAATGCAGCAGCACGCGCTCGCACGTGTTTTGCACCAGATCGTCGGTATCTGCCGCCGATCCCGTCAGCGCCAGGCCGAACCGGCGCAGGCGAGGCAGTACGGCTGTCAGTGCCTGCCGGAGATCATTCGTCACCGATATCGTCTCCCAGGTGTTATCAAGGACGGCCCAGAACGCGGTCTATTCCGTGGGTAAGGATGATCAATAGCGACAGGGGCGCGATGGCGGCAAGGCGGCACGCGTTTTTGGCCTGCGAGGGTGGTTTTTTTCTCCGGGACGGCGCGGCCCCCGGCTCCGCGACCACCCCGGCTCCGCGACCACCCCGGCTCCGGGCCCACCCTTCCCGGGCCACCCCTCCCGGGCCACCCCTCCCGGGCCCACCCCTACCGGGACCGCCCCTACCCGGGACCCGCATTCCTGTTAGTCTCCGTTCCCATGGTTGACCCTGGCGGCTGAAGCCACGGCGGCAGGGAGAAGGAACACCGCCATGTCCGAGGATTTTTCGCGCCCCCAACCCGGCCGCCGCCGGATGATGACAACCAGTTTGCTCGCGGGCACCGCCGCCGCGTTGCCGTGGCAAGGCGTGGACGCGCAGCCGGCGGCACCGCCGCGCGACAAGACGATGATCCTGGTCTGGGGCGGGCGCGACGGGCGCTGGGTGGATTATGAATTATGGAACCCCTACTCGCTCGGGTCCAATCATCAGAACGGGCCAAACCTGATCTATGAGCCGCTGGCGTATTACAGCGCCTTCGCCGACAAGATGCATATGTGGCTGGCCGAGAGTTACCAGTTCACCGCTGACTATAAGCAACTGACGATCAAGACCCGGCAGGGCATCAGCTGGAGCGATGGGACGAAGTTCAGCGCCGAGGATGTCGCCTATACGCTGAACACGTTGCGCGAACTCGGCCCCAAGGTGCGTTGGGGCGTGGATGTGCGCCAGGCGGTGGAGAAAGCCACGGCGACGGACGCCAACACGGTGGTGGTGGATTTCAAACTGCCCTCGCCGCGGTTCTTTTTCTTCATGACGTATAAATACGATATCGGCGTTTACATCGTGCCGAAGCACGTGTTTCAGGGCCAGGACTGGACGACCTTCCGTCATTTCGATATCGAAAAAGGTCTGCCGGTGACGACGGGCCCGTGGAAAGTGACCGCCGCCTCGCCGCAGCAGAAAGTGTTCGACCGGCGCGACACATGGTGGGCCGCTGAACGCGGGCTGGCGCCGATGCCCGCGGTGCTGCGCAACATCTGGCTGCCGACGGCGGGGGAGCAGCAGACCGCGCAGTTGCTGATCACCAACCAGGTCGACGCGGGCACCGGCATGCAGCCCGCGACGTTCCCGACCGTGTTCCGCCAGAACCCGAAAATCACCACGCATGCCGGCCAGAAGGCGCCGTTCGGCTATCGCGACTGGTGGCCGGTGGCGCTGTATGTGAACAATGAGGTCGCACCCTTCGACGATAAAAACGTCAGATGGGCGCTCAGTCTTTACATCGACCGGGAGCAGTTGATCGAGGTCGGTTACCTCGGCGCGTCGGAGGTGTCGCCGTTGCCGATGCCCGATTACGCGCCGCTGCGCCCGTATAAGGAGGCGATCAAGGACCTGCTGACGCAATACGATACGCTGGCGTATGATCGTAAGAAGGCCGACGCGCTGCTGACCGCCAAGGGGTATAAGAAAGGCGCCGATGGCATGTGGGCGGATGCGTCCGGTAAGAAGATCACGCTGGATATCATCGGGTTCGGCAGCACCGGTCCGGCGATGGGGCCGGTGTTGACCGAGATGATGAAACGCAACGGCATCGAGGCCAGCATGTCGCTGCCTCCGGATTTCGACGACCGGTTTCAGAAGGGACAATATACCGGCGCGATCTATGGCCATGGCGGCAGCATCAACGAGCCGTATAACACGCTGAAACTGTATCAAAGCGCGTCGGTCGCGGTGCCCGGCGGACATCAGGTGAATTTCGCCCGCTGGAAAAACGCCGAATACGATAAGATCGTCGACGAAATGTTCACGGTCGCACCGTCCGAAGTCGGGAAACTGAAGGAATTGTTCCATCAGGCCATGGCGATCTGGCTGCCGGAACTGCCGGACATCCAATTGGTGCAGTTGCATCACCGGATCCCGATGAACACCACGTATTGGAAGAACTGGCCGACCGCCGAGAATGCCTACGTCAATGGCGCGCACTGGCATCTGACATTCCCGATTGTGCTGTGGTCGTTGCAACCCGCGTGATGACGTGAGGTTACGCGATATCGCCAGGCGGTGCGGCGTGTTCGTCGTCATCGTCTGGCTCGCCGCCAGTCTGAATTTCTTTCTGCCGCGCCTGTCGGGGCAGGATCCGGTGCGGACCAAGCTGCTGCAGCAGGCGCAATTGGGCGGCTATGTGCAGTCGGGCATCGACGAGATGGTGAAGGTGTATGAAACGCGGTTCGGCCTCGATCTGCCGTTGTGGCAACAATATCTGAGCTATCTCGGCGA
>JAYVXQ010000240.1:0-15526 GCA_043785025.1 Acetobacteraceae bacterium | reverse complement strand
CCGGCCTGCATAAACGCGCGATCTCCGCGGTGGGTGAGGTCGTGGACAGCCCCGCCGGCGTGTTGTTCGTCCGCGCCCCCGAAGATGTGGCGTTTCATTGGGCGGGATCGCTGAATACGCCCGCGGTCACCTCCCCGATCCCGCCTGGACATCCACTGGTGCCCGCGTTCGCCGACGGCGACCGGATCGCGGTGCTGGAGGATTTGCCGGAAGCGCGCGCCTGGTTCGAGGAAATTCCCCGCGCCTGGCTGGCCGTGCCGCTCAATCATTTCGGCACGCTCATTGGCTTCGTCGTGCTCACACGGTCCCGCGCGCAGTTTAAGCTGGACCACGAGGTATTTGACCTGCTGCGGGTCGTGGGGCGCGAGGTCGCGAGCCGCGTCGCCGAACAACGGGCCGCGCAAATTCTGTCGCAGACGCGGGAATTGCGTGAATACAGCCAGCGCTTCGCTTTCGTTCTGCACGACATCAAGAACGTATCGGGTCAGTTGTCGATGCTGTTGGCGAACGCCGAGGTGCATGCCGGCAATCCCGAATTTCAGCGCGACATGCTGGCGACCGTGCGCGCCTCAGTGGGCAAGATCACCCGGCTGCTGGCCCGCTTGCAGGCGGACCGGCAGGAGCGTGACCACGCGCTGGTCGACCCGATGGAGCGGTTGAAAGACATCGCCGAGGCGGTCAATGGTACCAAATCCGCTAATATCACGCTGCGCGGCAGCCCGACCGGCGACGGTTTCGCGGGCGGCGTCGCGATCGACGTGGAAGCGTTCGATGCCGTCGCCACGCATTTGATGAACAACGCCGTCGAGGCCTCGCCAGCCGCGGCGCCGGTCTGGATCGACGTGCGTCTGGAAGGGCTGAGCGCCGTAATCGACATCATCGACATGGGCGAGGGCATGAGCCCAGAGTTCATCCGCGATGAGTTGTTCCGCCCCTTCGCCTCGACCAAGGATAACGGGCACGGCGTCGGGGTCTATCAGGCGCGGGAGTTGTTGCGCGAGGCGGGCGGCGATCTTCTGGTGCTAAGCCGGCTGGGATCGGGTACAACGATGCGACTGCTACTTCCGATGGTGCGGGCGGCCGTGCTGAGCGAACCACGGGAAGCCGCGTGACCAGACCGCGCCCCACAACGGATTGAACCATGGCGAAACCGAAACTTTTGATTGTGGAAGATGATGAGGGCCTTTGCTCTCAATACCGGTGGGCGTTTCCGGCCTGCGACGTGCTGCTGGCCCATACGCGACAGCAGGCCATCGCGCAGGTGAAACGGGAGGCGCCGCCGGTCGCGATCATGGATCTCGGTCTGCCACCGGACCCCGATGGTGTCAGCGAGGGTTTCGCGACGCTGGAGGAGGTTTTGCGCCTCGCCCCGAAAACCAAGGTGGTGATCGCAACCGGCAACGGCACGCGCAAGAACGCGCTGAAAGCGGTCAGCCTCGGCGCTTATGATTTCTGCGAAAAAACCGTCGAGATCGAAGTGTTGCGCACGATCATCGACCGCGCGCTGAACCTGTACCGGCTGGAAGAGGAGAACCGCCGCCTCGCCAGCGCGCCCGCGCGATCGCCGATCGAGCGGATCGTGACCTCCAGCGCATCGATGCTGAAAGTCTGCCGCGACGTCGAGAAACTGGCGACAACCAATGTTCCCGTCTTGCTTTTGGGTGAGAGCGGCACGGGCAAGGAGGCTCTGGCGGCGGCGCTGCATGGTCTGGGGCCGCGCGCCAAGGAATCCTTCGTCGCGATCAACTGCGGCGCGATCCCGGAAAACCTTCTGGAATCCGAATTGTTCGGTCATGAGCGCGGCGCCTTCACCGGTGCGGTGAAGCAGACCATCGGCAAGATCGAGGCGGCGCATAAAGGCACGCTGTTCCTGGATGAAATCGGCGACCTGCCGCACCCCTTGCAGGTCAAACTGCTGCGCTTCCTGCAGGATCAGATCGTCGAGCGCATCGGCGGGCGGCAGAAGATCCAGGTCGATGTGCGCGTGGTTTCCGCGACCAACGCCAATCTGGAAGAGAAAATTGCCCAGGGAGTATTCCGGGGCGATTTGTTTTATCGGATGAACGCGGTGACGGTGCGCATCCCGCCTTTGCGCGAGCGGCCCGGCGACGTCATGTTATTAGCCAATTTTTTCTTGGGCAGGTTCAACCAGGAATACAACCGTAACATCCGCGGGTTTACCGAGGGCGCCGCCGCCGCGATGGCGGTGCATGAATGGCCCGGAAATGTGCGCGAACTGGAAAACCGCATGAAACGCGCGGTCGTTATGACCGACAGCCGCACGATCGATCTCGCCGACCTCGAATTGGGCGAAGCATCGGCGGCGATGCCGGACCTCGATCTGCGCGCGGCGCGCTCACGCGCGGAGCGGGAGGTTTTGGGTGCGGCGTTGGCACGCAGCAACAATACGCTGGCGACCGCGGCGCGGCTGTTGGGTGTCAGCCGCCCGACGCTCTATGGCCTGATGGAAGTGCATGGGATCGAGGCGGATGGTCTTCGCCCCTCCCCCAACGGAACGCAGCCGGCCGTGGCCGACGCCGACGCGACCGAAACCGAATGAACGCGAGGATCTTCACCATGGGTGACAAGAACACGTCCGGGACGAAACGCTCGTTACGCTATCAGGCTTTGGGCGGTTTGGCGCTTGGCTTGTGGGTCGCGGCGTATCCGCTGCCAGCTTTGGCCGATTACATGTCCAACGCGCGGGATTCACTGAAGAAGGGCGATCTGAAATCGGCGCAGATCGATTTGCGCAACGCGGTCCGCAACGATCCGCAAAGCGCTGAGGCGCATTTCCTGTTGGGCAAGGTGTCGATCGAACTCGGCGATCCCGTGGCGGCCGAGCGCGAGGCGACGGCGGCGCGCGATCGCGGTTATGACCCGCATCAGGCCATCCCACTGCTGGCCCAGGCGCTGCAAATGCAGGGTAAATTCCAGGTGCTGCTGGATCAGTTGAAGCCGGACGGTAAGGACGCCAATCTGGACGCGGCGATCCTGGTCTCGCGCGGCTATGCGTTGATCGGTCTGAAGAAGCCGGATGAGGCGCAGAAAGCTTTCGCCGAGGCCGAGAAAGTCGCTCCTAACGCGGTTGAGCCGTTGCTGGCGGACGCGCGGCTGTCGGTGGCGCGGGCCGATTTGGCGGGTGCGCAGGCGAAGATCGATCAGGCGATCGCGGCGCAACCGAAATCATCTCAGGCGCTGCTGGCGAAGGCGCAGTTATTGCGATTAAAGAACGACGGCCCCGGTGCCATGGCGGTGCTGGACGATCTGATCGCGACGCAGCCCTCGGTCATGCAGACGCATTTGGATCGCGCCAGCCTGGCGCTGGCGATGGGCAAGAACGATCTGGCGAAGACAGATATCGAGGCGGTTTTGAAAGGCACGCCGGGCAACGTTCAGGCGATCTACCTCGCCGCCGTCATGGAAGCGCAGGCCGGTCATTTCCAGATCGCCAACCAGGATCTGGAGAAAATCTCGGCGTATATTCCGCGGATCCAGCGCGCGTATTATTTGCAGGCGGTGATCAAGGAGCAGTTGGGCCAATACGAGCAGGCTGAGGAATCCGCGCGCAAATATCTGGCGCGCTTCCCCAACGACATCGCCGCTTATAAAGTGATGGCGCGGGTGCAATTCGCCAAGAAACGTCCCGATCTGGTGTCTGAAACGCTTGGCAAGATCGCTGAATCCGGCAAGGGTGACGCGGAGGTGTTCGATCTGTTGGGTCGCGCTTACTCGGCGATGAACCGGCCCGCCGACGCGGTCGCCGCGTTCCAGAAAGCGCAGGCGATGGCGCCCAACGATGTCGCACTGCAAACCCGCCTCGCCTCCGCCCGGATGGGCATGGGCGATGTCGACGCCGCGATCGGCGATCTGGAGCATACGTTGCAACTGGTGCCCAAAGCGCCTGCCGTGGGTGAGGCGCTGTTCTTCGCCGCGTTGGCCAGCGGCGACATGGTCAAAGCCGCCGACGCCGTCGCCAAAGTTAAATCGATGCAGGGCGATAACGAGATCACCGGCAATCTGGAAGGCTTGCTGCACCTCGCGAAAACCGAACTGCCGGAGGCCGAGGCGGTCTATGTGAACCTTGGCAAGAAATACCCTGATTTCGCGCCCGCCAAAGTGAATCTGGCGCGGATCGTGGCGATGCGGGGCGATCAGCCGAAAGCCGAGGCGTTGCTGGCCGACGTGCTGGCGAAATCTCCGATCTCGGAGCCCGCGCTGACGATGGCGGTGTTCTATAAGCTGCAGAACGGCCGTCTCGGTGAGGCCACCACGATCATGGAAAAGGCCCATGCCGCGGCGCCCGCCATGACCGCGACGACGGCAAACCTGGGCGAGCTGTATATCCGCGACGGCAAGGCGCAGAAAGCTCTGGAACTGGCGCAGGCGGAAAAGCCGCCGGCATCGACATCGACGGAAATCAACAGCCTGAAAGCCGCCGCGTTTCTGGCTCTGGGTCAGAAGAAGGAGGCGCGGGAGGTCTACACCTCGATGTTGAAACAGGACGTCAATATTCTCGGCGCGCGGCGTCAGTTGGTGGCGTTGCAGATTGAGGCCGGCGAGTTTGAGGTCGCGCGGTCGACGCTGATCAGCGGGATCGCCGCCAGCCCGCGGAATTATCAGCTGTACCAGGATCTCGCGATGATCGATCTGAAGTCGACGGGGGTCGAGGCGGCGCTGGCGACGGCCGATCGGTTGATGGGCGAGGATCGGCAATTCGCGGAGCTGCGTTCGCTGAAGGGCGATGTCTATATCGCCGCGAACCGGCCGGTGGACGCGGTGGACGCGTTCCAGAAGGAGTTTCTGGCGAACCCGTCCTCGATGCTGGCGGCACGACTGTCAGCGGCTGACCTGAAGGCGGGACGGGCGGACGCGGCGATGGGGGTGCTGACGCAATGGATCGGTGAGAACGATGACGACCTTGGCGCGATGTTGCAGCTGTCGGAGATGCAGATCGCGACCGGTAAATATACCGAGGCGTCAACGACGCTGGAGAAATTGCTGAAGAAGAAGCCCTATGACGCGGTGGCGCTGAATAATCTGGCGTGGCTGTATCAGGAAAAGGGCGACCCGAGGGCTTTGTCGGTCGCGCGGCGGGCCTATGTGCTCGCCCCCAACGCGCAGACCGCCGACACGCTTGGTTGGATTCTGGTGACCAGCGGGGACGCGGCGAACGGTGTGGCGCTGCTACGCCAGGCCTCGATCGAGGCATCGAACGATCCCAGGGTCGTCTATCATTACGCCGTCGCGTTGAAGGATACCGGGGCGAAGGATGAGGCGATCAAGCAGTTGAATCTGGTCGTCGGCACCAAGGGCGAATACAAGGAAAAGACCGAGGCGCAGCGGTTGCTGGCGGATCTGAAAGGCGGCTGAGCCGCGCCGGAACGGGAGCGGCCGAAGCCTCATCATGACGCCGCTGCGGCTGCTGACGTTCTCGTCGCTGTATCCCAACAACGCGCGCCCCAATCACGGGGTTTTCGTGGAAAATCGGCTGCGCCATCTGGTCGCGAGCGGCGGGGCGGTCAGCGAGGTCGTGGCGCCCGTGCCCTGGTTTCCGAGCGCGCATCCGCGGTTCGGCGATTGGGCGTTGAACGCCCAGGTCGCGCGAACGGAAACGCGGCATGGGCTGACGGTGCGCCATCCGCGCTTTCCGGTCATTCCGAAAATTGGCATGTCAATCGCACCGTCGCTGCTGTATCGCGCCGTCGCCCCGATGATCGGACGGCTGATCGCGAACAATCCCCGCTTCGACGCGATCGACGCGCATTACGTCTACCCCGACGGCGTCGCGGCCGTCTGGTTGGGGCAGCGCTTCGGGCTGCCCGTCGTGATCACCGCGCGCGGCACCGATGTCAGCCTGATCCCGGATTTCCCAAAGCCCAGACGGCTGATTCAAGAGGCGATCGCGGGCTCGGCGGCGTTGATCGCGGTCAGTGGCGCGCTGAAGGACGCTTTGGTGGCTCTGGGCGCGCCCGAGCCCAAGGTCACGGTGCTGCGCAACGGGGTCGACATCGGCTTGTTCCACCCGCCCATGGATCGGGCCGCTGTCCGGGCCGCGTTGGGCCTGACCCGGCCGACCCTGATCTCGGTCGGATTGCTGATCGACCGTAAGGGCCACCACCGCACCATAGAAGCGATGACCTTGCTCCCGGACTTCGACCTGATCATCGCGGGCGAGGGCCCCGAGCGCGCCGCGCTGACCGCGTTGATCGCGCGATTGGGCCTTGTGGAGCGGGTTCGGCTTCTGGGTGCCCGCCCGCACGCCGAGTTGCCGTCGCTGTATGGCGCGGCGGATGCCTCGGTGTTGTCGTCGTCGCGGGAGGGATGGGCCAATGTCCTCCTGGAATCGATGGCCTGCGGGACGCCAGTGGTCGCCAGCGATATCTGGGGCAACCCGGAGGTCGTGCGTACGCCGGAAGCGGGCGTGATCACGCGGGAGAATTCGCCGGCGGGCATTGTCGAAGGGGTGCGGCGATTGTTCGCCGCCGGCCTGCCGCGCGAGGCCACGCGTGCTTATGCTGAGCCGTTCAGTTGGGATGAGACAACTCAGGGCCAATTGGACCTGTTCCGCCGGGTCATCGCCTGACAACTGGCGCGGGCTTCGGTAGAATGGAGGCGAAGGAGATATCATGCACGTCGCCACCTCATCATCGTTCAAGGAAAACGCCCATCGCGCCTTGGGCGATGCTGGCCTGCAACGCGCGCTGGCCCGCAGCGGAACCAGCTTCATTGCCCGCCGCGCCGCCGCCGTCGCGGGCCTGCCCGAGTTCGAGGCGCTGCGCGATACCGCGCGCGACATTAAGAACCACACGCTGGCGCATCTGGATTTTTACCTGGAGACGTTCGAGGCGAACGTGATCGCCGCGGGCGGTCAGGTGCATTGGTGCGCGGACGCCGAGGCGGCGCGCGCGGCGGTGCTGGCGATTTGTCAACGCGTTGGTGCCCGCACGGTGACCAAGGGCAAGTCCATGATCGGCGAGGAAATCGCCATCAACGAGCATTTGCAACGCAACGGTATCGAACCTTTCGAAACCGACCTCGGTGAATATATCATCCAACTGCGCGATGAATTGCCAAGTCACATCATCGCGCCCGCGTTCCATTTAAACATGGACGATTGGGAAGCGGCGTTTCGCAAGCACCATACCGATCTGCCGGCGGATCGTTCCCTGGCCGAACGGCGTGACATTCTGATCGAGGCACGGACGAAATTGCGCTCGCGGTTTCTGGCCGCCGATGTCGGGATCACCGGGGCGAATTTTTTGATCGCCGAGACCGGCACCAGCGTGATCGTGACCAATGAGGGCAATGGCGATCTGACGCAAACCTTGCCGAAAGTGCATATCGCGCTGGCGAGCATCGAGAAGCTGGTGCCGACGATTGAGGATTGCACCTCGCTGTTACGCGTGCTCGCGCGGTCCGCGACGGGCCAGGATTTTTCGGTTTACACAACGTTTTCGACCGGCGCGCGGCGGGAAGCGGATCTGGATGGGCCGGAAGAATATCATGTCGTGCTGATCGACAATGGCCGGTCCGGCATGATCGGCACGGAATTTCAGGATATGCTGCGCTGCATTCGTTGCGCGGCGTGCATGAACCATTGTCCGGTTTATGGCGCGGTCGGCGGGCACGCCTATGGCTGGGTTTATCCGGGGCCCATGGGATCGGTGCTGACGCCGGGTTTGATCGGGTTGAAACAGGCCGGTCATTTGCCGAACGCATCGACATTCTGCGGCAAATGCGAAACGGTGTGTCCGGTGCGGATCCCGCTGCCGAAACTGATGCGGCATTGGCGGGAGCGAGAGTTTGAGCGGCATCTATCGCCCGTCGCGGTGCGCTGGAACCTCGCGTTGTGGGGGTTCTTCGCCCGCCGCCCCGGTTTATACCGAATGGCGACACGGGTCGCGGCGCTGGGGTTGAGCTGGTTGGGCCGCAAGCGCGGACGATTCTCCAAAATGCCTCTGGCCGCGGGGTGGACCGATGCGCGCGACCTTCCGGCACCCGAGGGCGATACGTTCTTCGCCCGCTATGCGCGTCAGCAAAGGTCGATCTCGTGACCCGCGAGGCGATTTTATCAGCGGTGCGCCGGGGGCTGCGGCGCGGCCCGTTGCCCGAGGATCAATTGGCGATGTTACGCGGCCGACTTGACCGCCATCCGCGTCAATTGATCCCGGCGCGAAGCCGCCTGCCCCATCCTGGCCAGGTCGATTTATTCGTGGCGAATGTCGAGAAAGAATTCGGCACCGTCACCCGGGTCGCGACGACGGCGGAGGTGGCGGGCGCGATCGCGGAGTACCTCGCGGCGCAAAATCTTCCGGGCGATCTGATCATGGCGCCGCATCCGGAATTACAGGCGATCGACTGGTCCATGCGGCCGTTACTCACGATCCGTCAGGGCCGCGCGGAGGCCAGCGACCTGGTCAGTGTACAACACGGGTTCGCGGCGATCGCTGAGACCGGAACGCTGATGTTTCCCTCTGGCCCCACGCGCCCGGTGACGCTGAATATCCTGACCGATACCGCGGTTGTCGTGCTGCGGTCCGCGCGCGTGGTCGGCGCTTATGAAGAAGCCTGGGATTTGTTACGGTCAGAGATCGGATCGATGCCGCGCTCGGTCATGCTGGTGACCGGCCCGTCGCGGTCGGCGGATATCGAACAGACGCTGGAACTCGGCGCGCATGGTCCGCGCCGGCTCCATATCGTTTTGGTGGACGAACCCGTCAGAGCGATTTCCGATCGCGTTGGCTCACGGACCCCGCTCTAAGTATTTGTTTGACCGAGCATCTTTATCCGATCAGGCGTAGCCACCTGATCGGATGATGCTCTAGTGAAACGGCGCGGGCTTGGCATCGCGGAAGGCGGTGCCGGATTCCGCCAGTTGACGCAACAGTTTCGACGGCGCCCACCGTTCGCCATATTGCTGATGCCAACTGGCGATTTGCGCGTAGACGTCTTTGATCCCGATGCCGTCAGCCCAGTACATGAGGCCGCCGCGATAGCGGGGGAAGCCGAAACCGTGGAGCCACATGACGTCGATGTCGCTGGCGCGATAGGCTTTCCCTTCCTCCAGAATGCGGCAGGCTTCGTTAACGGAGGAGAATAACAACCGGCGCAAGATATCCGTGTCGGTGAATGTTTTTTGTGGGACTTTCAGCTCGGCGGCGACATCTTTGATAATTAGCGCGACAGCGGGATCGGGATGCGGGGTGCGGTCGCCCTTTTCATATCTATACCAGCCGGCGCCGGTCTTCTGTCCGTAGCGGCCCATTTCCACGAGCTTATCCGCGATCGGCAGCTTGCGATAATTGGGATTTTCGGCGGCGCGGCGGCGGCGTCCGGCGGCCCCGATATCGAGACCCGCGAGATCGCCGACCGCGAAGGGACCCATGGGGTAGCCAAAATCGACCATCACCTTGTCGACCTGTTCGGGCAGGCAGCCTTCTTCCAACAGGATCACCATTTCGCTGTTGAACGGAGAGCGGGAACGGTTGGCGACGAACCCATCAGTGTTGCCCGCCATCGCCGGAATTTTCCCGATCATTTTCCCGAGTTTCATCGCGGTGATCAGGGTTTCCGGGGATGATTTCGTGCCGCGCACGACCTCAAACAATTTCATTACGTTGGCGGGTGAGAAAAAATGCGTGCCAGCGACGTCCTGAGGCCGTTTGGTCACGTTAGCGATTTGATCGACATCCAGCGCCGAAGTATTGGAATACAGCAGCGCACCGGGCTTCATCACCTCATCCAGCTTGACGAAAATCGGTTTCTTGACCTCCATCTCCTCGAACACGGCTTCGATCACCACGTCGCAATCTTTGATGTCATCATAACCGGCGACAGGGTGAATGCGCGCGAGGCGGCGGTCCATTTCATCCTGTTGCAGACTGCCTCGTTTGACCGAGGTCGCGTAGTTCGCGCGGATGCGTTCCATGCCGCGATCGAGCGATTCCTGAGATGCATCCATGATCTTCACATCGAAGCCGAAATCGGCGAAGGACATGGCGATCCCACCACCCATGGTGCCCGCGCCCACGACAGCGGCGTTGTTGATATCGCGGGATTTCGTGGCCGCGGGCATGTCGGGGAGTTTCGCCGCTTCCCGCTCCGCGAAGAACGCATAACGCAAGGCTTTTGCTTCATCGGCGTTGACCAGTTCCAGGAACAGCTCCTGCTCACGCCGCATGCCCAGTTCGAAGGGGAGAGTCGCGGCGGCTTCGACGGCGGCGATGCAGTTGTAAGGGGCTTTCTGATTGCGGGCGCGGCGGGCGATGGATTTGCGCATCGCCTCGAACACAGCGGGATCGGCCTGGCAGGGGCGATCCCGCACGATCGGCAAGGGCCGGATGGCGGCGATTTTGCGCGCGTAGGCGACAGCGCTTTGGCGGAGGTCGGCGCCCTCGGGCAGGAGTTCATCGATAATGCCGAGGGTTTTTGCTTCCGGTGCCGGAACGTGACGGCCGGTGACGATCATGTCCAGCGCGGTTTGCACGCCCGCCAGACGCGGCAGCCGTTGCGTGCCGCCGCCGCCGGGCAGAATGCCGATCAGCACCTCGGGCAGGCCGACTTTCGCCGAGGGCACGGCGATGCGGTAATGGCAGCCCATGGCGTTTTCCAGACCGCCGCCCAACGCGAAACCATGGATCGCCGCGACGATGGGTTTGGGGGAGCGGTCCATGATGTCATAGGTCCGCTCCCCGATCGGAAGTCGTTTCCGATTAGTATCGAACCCGCGGATGTCGGCACCCGCGATGAAGCTGCGGCCCTGGCCCATGAGCACCATGGCCTTGATCGTGGGATCGCCATTCGCCTGATTGATACTTGCGATTATACCCTCCGCCACTCCTGGGCCCAAGGCGTTAACGGGCGGGTAGTTGACGATGATGACGCCGATATCGCCGTCTTTTTCAAGCCGGACAACGGGGTGGTCGGTCATGGCGGTTCCTCTGGTTTTCGCGGATCAGGATAGGCGCCGCGTGGCGGGATGCAATGTTCAGAAAATTCCGGCGGCGAGGCCCGCGGCCATGATTTCACCGAGTTCGACGCAGCGGCGCAGATCGGCGGGTGGGATCGTTTTCGGCGCGCGAATGGCTTCCGGGGTTTGAGCGTTTACGCGCGCGATTAACGGCGGCGCGATTTGTTTCAACCGCCAGCCCGTGACGATGCGCGCGAGTTGCCGTGCGGCGTTTTCGCCGTCGCTGCCGGCACAAATCATCGCGGCGTAAGGACGGCCGTTCAGCTGGTCCAGCGCCGGATAATAGACGCGATCGAAGAAGGCTTTCATGACGCCGGCCATGGAGGCGAGGTTTTCCGGTGTCGCGAACAGGTATCCATCGGCCTGGATCACATCGTTGACGCGCGTGTTGGGAGCCGTGAGCAGACTGACGGAGACATCGGGATCCGCGACGGCGCCGCGCGCGGCGGCACGCGCCATTTGGCGAGTACCACCGGTCGCGGAATAATAAACGATCAGCAGTTTTTTCAGAGGGTGGTCTCGGCGATCACCCGCATGGCTTCGACGCTGGCGCCTTTCAGCACCATGGTGCCAAGATCGCCGGATTTCGCGGCGGCTTTCCAGGCCGCCAGCCGGTCCTTGATGCGATCGGCTGGTCCGCACAGGGAGATTTCATCGACCAGTTTATCGGGCACGGCGGCGGCGGCCTCGGCCTTTTTGCCGTCCAGGAAGTAATCCTGGATGGTTTTCGCTTCGCCTTCGTAACCGAGCTTGATCGCGAGGTCGTTATAATAATTTTTTGCCCGCGCGCCCATACCGCCGATATACAACGCGAGTTCCGGCCGGATCGCGTCCCGGCATGCGGCGACGTCGGGGCCGAGTTTCACCCGCACATAGGGTGCGACATCGAAACCATCCATCGTGACGGGACGGCCGGCTTTTTTCTTGCCCTCAAGGATCGAGGTCGTGACGATATTCGGCTGTTCCGGTGAATAGAAAATTGGCAGCACGCCGTCGGCGCATTCTCCCGCCGTGCGCAATCCCGCCGGCGTGATCGAGGCCAGATAGAATTTCAGCGCGGGATCGCCATGCGTGATGGAGCGTAACGGTTTACCGAGGCCGGTGGCGTCCGGACCCACGTAGGGGATTTCATATTCCTCGCCTTTAAACGTCAGGTTGCCCTTACGCTCCAGGATCAGGCGGATGATGGCGATGTATTCCTTGGTCCGGGTCATCGGTTTACCGAAGCGGGTGCCGTGCCAGCCCTCGACCACCTGCGGGCCGGAAACACCGAGGCCGCACAGGAACCTCCCGCCGGATAAATGTTGCAAGGTCATCGCGGTCATCGCCGCCATCGCGGGCGTGCGCGCGGGGATTTGCATGATGCCCGTGCCGACCATCATCTTCGTCGTGTGCGCCAGCATCCAGGTGGCGGGGGTGACGGCGTCGGTGCCGTACGCCTCCCCGGTCCAGGCCTGGCTGAAACCAAGGCGTTCGGCTTCAAGGACGCGCTCCATATCGAGTTTCGGGTGTGGCCCCGACATGTCGACGGTAATACCAAGACGCATCGTCGTTCTCCTTACAGTTTCGCCATGACCCCGTCGCGGAAACGGCGCATCGCGTCGACGGTTTCATCCGCCGTGGGGCGGAACAGGCGCACATCGACCGCGGCCACGCCGAGATCCCGCAGCGCGTGCAGATCGTCCACCCAATCGGCGTCGCCACCGGTGAACATATCCGCCTCGCCGTCCACGCTGCCTCGCGGCTTTCCGCCGGGACCGGCCAGCACGCGCAAAGCGATGTCAATTTCGCTGGGATCGCGGCCGGCTTTTTCGCAAAAGCCGTGGAACCGTTTCACTCCGGCTTTGAAACGGTTGACGGTGTTCATCGGGAATTGCGGGTTGGTGCCAACGGGATACCAGCCTTGCGCGTAACGGGCGGTGCGGCGCAAGGCGGGCGCGCTTTCGCCGCCAACCCAGATCGGCACCGGTTTTTGCGTTGGTTTCGGGTTGAACGTCACGCCGTCGAAGGCGACATATTTGCCTTTGAACGACGGTGCTTCGGCGGTCCAAAGCTCCTGACATACCGCCATCCATTCATCGGTCACCGCGCCGCGATCGTCGAAGGGCGCGGCGTTGATCGCCTCGAACTCTTCCTGACACCAACCGACACCGATGCCGACCGTCAGCCGCCCTTTCGACAGATGATCAATGGTGGACAGCAGTTTCGCGGTCACCACGGCGGGCCGGTACGGCACCACCATGACCGACAGCACGAAGCGCAGCTTCTTCGTCATCGCGGCGATGAACGCGGTGGCGCCGAGTTGATCGAGCCATGCCGCCTGTGTTCCGGCGGGAAACTCGCCGGAGTTCGTATAGGGATATTTCGAGGCGACGACCGTCGGCACCATGATGTGATCGCTGATCGATACGTAATCGAACCCGAGTGCCTCGCCCGCGGCGATCACTTTCACGAACGAGTCCGCTTCGATCAACGGACCGGAGGTCGGGGCGTTGAAACCGATTTGCATGACTAGCGGACCTTCGCCATCACGTTGTCACGGAACGCGCGCATCTGGCCGATTGTCGCGTCCAATGTCGGTCCGAACAGACCGAAATCGAACGACGTCACGCCCGCGTCGCGCAGCGCCTTGATGTCGCCCGCGAAATCCGCCGGCCCGCCGGTGAATAATTTGCGCTGGCCATCGACGGTGCCTTTCGGCTGTGCCTCGGGATTCGACGACACGCGGTACGCCAATGTGACGGCTTTGGAGTCACGGCCAGCTTTTTCGGTCAGACCCGCGAGTTTCGCGGCCCCTGCCTTGAAGCGATCCAGCGTATCCAACGGAAATTGCGGGTTGGTTCCGATCGGATACCACGCGTCGCCGTATTTCGCCGTGCGGCGCAGGGCCGGATTGCTTTCGCCGCCAATCCAGATCGGGATTGGCTGCTGCACCGGTTTCGGCGGGAACATCACATCGCTGAATTTCACGTATTTGCCATCGAATTTCGGCGCGTCCGACGTCCACAACTCCTTACAGACCATCATGAATTCATCGGTCACCGCGCCGCGCTCAGCGAATGGCAGCGCGCCGATGGCGTTAAATTCCTCCTCACACCAGCCCGCGCCAATGCCAAGGGTGAGGCGTCCCTTCGACAAATAATCGATGGTGGCGAGGATTTTCGCGGTCAGCACGGCGGGCCGGTGCGGCGCCACCATCACTGAGGTCACGATCCGCAGTTTCGATGTCGACGCCGCGATGAAGGTCGCCGCCGTCAATTGCTCCAACCGGTCGGCGGCGGCACCCGACGGAAATTCACCCGAGTCCGAATACGGATAGCGCGAGGCAATCGCGTTCGGGATCATCACATGATCGCTGACGGTCACGTAGTCATAGCCAAGCATTTCCGCTTCTTGCGCGATGCGGACCAGATTGTCGGGGCCAATGAGTGGACCGCTGACGGGCGCGCTGCATCCGATCTGCATTTGTTCCTCCGGTGTGAATTGCAACTCTCGCGTCGATAGCACACGATGCGGCGGCCAGTGGCAACCGGGGAGAGACCAGCGTGGAATTCGGCATCCATATCGGCACGCGCGGCTGCATGGTGACGCGTGAAAATATCATGGCCGTGGCCACGGCGGCGGAGCGGTCCGGATACGGCATCCTGGGTGTCGCCGACCATTTAATCGTGCCGGTGAAAACCGATGTGCGCTACCCCTATACCGCCGATGGCGTCTGGCCCGGCGCGCCGACCGGAGAATGTTTCGATGCCATCGCGACGCTGGCGTTTCTCGCGGGGTGCACGCGGCGCATTAAATTGCTGACCTCGGTCGTTGTGGTGCCGCATCGTCCAGCGGTGCTGACCGCGAAATTATTTCAAACGGCGGATATTCTGTCTGGCGGGCGGGTGATCGCGGGGGTCGGCGCGGGTTGGATGAAGGAGGAGTTCGCAGCCCTCGGCACGCCGCCGTTCGAGGAGCGGGGCGCGGTCACCGACGAATATATCCAGGCCTGGAAAGCGCTATGGACCGAACACCGGCCGTCGATGAACGGCAAATATGTGCAGTTTGACAATGTCGTGTTCGAACCGAAACCGGTGTCCAAACCGCATCCGCCGATCTGGGTTGGCGGCGAAAGCGCGCCATCGTTGCGCCGCGTGGCGCAATATGGGGACGCCTGGTATCCTGTGTCCAACAACGCCAACATCCTTTTGAACACGCCGGAGCGTTTGAAAGCCGGCATCGACCGGATGCATCGCGCGGCGGAAAAACACGGCCGCGACCCCGCCAGCATCGACATCGCCTATGTCTGGTTTCAACCGCCGAGTTGGGCGCCCCGCACTCTGCCCGAAGGCGGACGGCAGATGTTTTCCGGTTCGGCCGCCGATATGCTAGAAGATGTCGCCGCGCTATCCGCGTTGGGCGTGAACCACCTCATCGTCTACCTGCAGCGGCCGACGATCGAGCAAACCCTGGATTTGCTGCAATTATTTGGCGACGAGGTCGTCCGGAAAGCATCATGACCAACAGATTTCTGGTTGAAACCTCCTCTTTACCGGATTTGATGGCCGCGGC
>JAYVXQ010000239.1:0-5058 GCA_043785025.1 Acetobacteraceae bacterium | reverse complement strand
CGCGTCGGCCTGCTGCGCATGGAGCGTGCGATCCGCGAGCGTATGGGCTCGGTGGATATCGACACGGTCATGCCGCATGACCTGATCAACGCCAAGCCCGCGGCCGCCGCGGTGCGGGAGTTCTTCGGGTCGAGCCAGCTTAGCCAGTTCATGGACCAGACCAACCCGCTGTCTGAGGTGACGCACAAGCGCCGCCTGTCCGCACTTGGCCCTGGCGGTCTGACGCGGGAGCGCGCCGGGTTCGAGGTGCGCGACGTGCACCCGACGCATTATGGCCGCATCTGCCCGATCGAGACGCCGGAGGGGCCGAACATCGGGCTGATCAACAGCCTTGCGACCTACGCCAAGGTTAACAAGTACGGGTTCATCGAGACGCCATACCGCCTGGTGAAGGACGGCGTCGTGCAGGACGGGTGGAAGTACCTGTCGGCGATGGAGGAAGAGAAGCTGGTCGTGGCGCAGGCCGATGCGCCGACGGATCGTGGGGGGAAATTCACCAACGAGCTGGTTTCGGTGCGGCGGCAGGGCGACTTCCGGCTGGTGAAGCCGGAAGACGTGACGGCGGTGGACGTGAGTCCGCGGCAGCTGGTGTCGGTGGCGGCGGCGCTGATCCCGTTCCTGGAGAACGACGACGCGAACCGGGCGCTGATGGGCTCCAACATGCAGCGCCAGGCGGTGCCGCTGATCCGCGCCGACGCGCCGCTGGTGGGCACCGGCATGGAGGCGGCGGTGGCCAGGGACAGCGGGGCCACGATCGTGGCCAAGCGGCCGGGCATCGTCGATCAGATCGACGGCGCGCGCATCGTGGTGCGGGCGACGGCGGATGACGGCACGACGCACGGCGTCGACATCTATCGCCTGCGGAAATACATGCGCAGCAACCAGAGCACCTGCATCAACCAGCGCCCGCTGGTCCGCGTGGGCGACCGGGTGACCATCGGCGACATCATCGCCGACGGGCCGAGCACGGAGCTTGGCGAGCTGGCATTGGGGCGGAACGTGCTCGTCGCGTTCATGCCGTGGAATGGCTACAACTTCGAGGACTCGATCCTTCTCTCCGAGCGCATCGTGCGCGATGATGTCTTCACCTCGATCCATATCGAGGAGTTCGAGGTCATGGCCCGCGACACCAAATTGGGCCAGGAGGAAATTACCCGCGACATTCCGAACGTGGGCGAGGAAGCGTTGAAAAACCTTGACGAGGCCGGCATCGTCTATATCGGCGCGGAAGTGAACCCGGGCGATATTCTCGTGGGGAAGGTGACGCCGAAGGGCGAAAGCCCGATGACGCCCGAGGAAAAACTGCTGCGTGCGATCTTTGGCGAAAAAGCCTCCGATGTTCGGGATACCTCGCTGAAACTGCCGCCCGGTGTGACCGGAACGGTGGTCGATGTGCGCGTGTTCAGCCGTCGCGGCGTCGACAAGGACGAGCGCGCGATGGCCATCGAGCGGGCCGAGATTGAGCGCCTCGCCAAGGATCGCGACGATGAGCAGGCGATCCAGGAGCGGTCGTTCCTGAACCGGCTGCGTGAGAAACTGCTGACCCGCAAAGCGGCCGGCGGCTTCAAGGGCATCAAGGCGGGGTCGGTGATCGATGAGGCGCTGCTGGCCGAGCATCCGCGCGGCACCTGGCGGCATATCGCCGTGCAGGACGACGCGATCATGGCCGAGATCGAAACGCTGCGCCGCGAATACGACGCCGCTGTGAAGCGGTTGCAGGACCGCTTCGAATCGAAGGTGGAAAAGTTGCAACGTGGCGACGAGCTGCCGCCCGGCGTGATGAAAATGGTCAAGGTCTTCATCGCGGTGAAGCGCAAGCTGCAGCCCGGCGATAAGATGGCCGGACGCCATGGCAATAAGGGCGTGGTCTCCCGCGTCGTGCCCGTTGAGGACATGCCGTTCCTGGAAGACGGCACGCAGGTCGATCTGGTGCTCAATCCCTTGGGCGTGCCGTCGCGGATGAATGTCGGGCAGATCCTGGAAACTCATCTGGGGTGGGCCTGCGCGACGCTTGGCAAGCAGATCGGTGATCTGGTGGACGAGTACCGGCGCACCGGGGCGCGGCGCGACGATCTGCTGGCGCGGCTGCGGGAAATCTACGGCGAGGAGGTCTACGCGCGTCAGATCGCGCCGATGAACACCGAGCAACTGGTCGAATTGTCGGAAAACCTGAAGAAGGGCATTCCGATCGCGACCCCGGTGTTCGACGGCGCCCGCATGTCGGATATCGAGGGCATGCTGACGCGCGCTGGTCTGAACACCTCCGGCCAGGTCGTGCTGACCGATGGGCGGACCGGGGAGCCGTTCGAGCGGAAGGTGACGGTTGGGTATATCTATATGCTCAAGCTGCATCATCTCGTGGACGATAAGATCCACGCGCGGTCGATCGGGCCTTACAGCCTCGTGACGCAGCAGCCGTTGGGCGGCAAAGCCCAATTCGGTGGCCAGCGCTTCGGGGAGATGGAGGTTTGGGCACTGGAGGCCTACGGGGCGGCGTATACGTTGCAGGAAATGCTGACGGTGAAGTCGGACGACGTGTCCGGGCGCACCAAGGTCTATGAGGCGATCGTGCGCGAGCAGGATAATTTCGAGGCCGGCATTCCCGAGAGCTTTAACGTTTTGGTCAAGGAACTGAAATCCCTTGGGCTGAACGTCGATCTCGACAATCGGGCGGCGTGAGGGAAGGGCGGGGCTTCGCCCCGAACCCCACCAGGAGGCTCTGCCTCCTGGACCTCCGCCAGGGACAGGGTCCCTGGACCGCCACCCGTGGGTTGGTCCTCTTGAGGGGGGCCATCCATGGCATATCAGCGTTCGGGTTGGCCCCCCTCAAGAGGACCAACCCAAAGTCATGGTTCCAAGGGGCTATGCCCCTTGGCGGGGATCCAAGGGGCGGCGCCCCTTGGTCGGGTCTGGGGCGAAGCCTCAGCCTTCCCGTATCGTTTGCAATGAAGGGTCAATCGCATGAATGAGCTCATGAAAATCCTCGGCCAGGGCGGCCAGGCGATGACATTCGACCAAATTCGCATTCAGATCGCGAGCCCCGAGCAAATCCGCTCGTGGTCTTTCGGCGAAATCAAGAAACCCGAAACCATCAACTACCGCACCTTCAAGCCGGAGCGGGACGGGTTGTTTTGCGCCCGCATCTTTGGCCCGATCAAGGACTACGAATGCCTGTGCGGTAAGTACAAGCGGATGAAATTCCGCGGCATCATCTGCGAGAAATGCGGCGTCGAGGTCACCCTCGCCAAGGTCCGGCGCGAGCGCATGGGCCATATCGAACTGGCGTCGCCGGTCGCGCATATCTGGTTCCTGAAATCTCTCCCGTCCCGCATCGGCCTGATGGTCGACCTGACGCTGAAGGAGCTTGAGAAAATCCTGTATTTCGAGAGCTATGTCGTTCTCGAGCCGGGCACCACGGACCTTAAGGTTCTGCAACTGCTGACCGAGGATCAACTCGCGTCCAAACAGGACGAATTCGGCGAGGATCAGTTCGAGGTCGGGATTGGCGCCGAGGCGATCAAGAAAGTGCTGAACCGCATCGACATCGACGCGGAGAAAGTGCGGCTGCGCGCCGACCTGAAGGAAACCACGTCCGAGGCCAAGCGCAAGAAACTGGTCAAGCGCCTGAAACTGATCGAGGCCTTTGGCGAATCGGGCTGCCGTCCGGAATGGATGATTTTGGACGTGGTGCCGGTCATTCCCCCGGAACTGCGCCCGCTGGTGCCGCTGGATGGCGGCCGCTTCGCGACGTCGGATCTGAACGATCTGTACCGCCGCGTCATCAACCGCAACAACCGCCTGAAGCGGCTGATCGAGCTGCGCGCGCCCGACATCATCGTGCGTAACGAAAAGCGCATGCTGCAGGAATCCGTGGACGCCTTGTTCGACAACGGCCGCCGGGGCCGCGCGATCACGGGTGCGAATAAACGTCCGTTGAAGTCGCTGTCGGACATGTTGAAGGGCAAGCAGGGCCGCTTCCGGCAGAACCTGTTGGGCAAGCGCGTTGATTACTCCGGCCGCTCGGTCATCGTGGTCGGTCCGGAACTGAAACTGCACCAATGCGGCCTGCCGAAGAAAATGGCGCTGGAGCTGTTCAAGCCGTTCATTTACTCCAAGCTGGAAAAATACGGCCACGCGACCACCATCAAAGCCGCCAAGCGGATGGTGGAAAAAGAACGCCCGGAAGTCTGGGACATCCTGGAAGAGGTGATCCGCGAGCATCCCGTCATGCTCAACCGCGCGCCGACCTTGCACCGTCTGGGCATTCAGGCGTTTGAGCCTGTGTTGATCGAAGGCAAGGCGATCCAGCTGCATCCGCTGGTTTGCACCGCGTTCAACGCCGACTTCGATGGCGATCAGATGGCGGTGCACGTGCCGCTGTCGCTGGAAGCGCAGTTGGAAGCGCGCGTGCTGATGATGTCGACCAACAACATCCTCAGTCCCGCGAACGGCAAGCCGATCATCGTGCCAAGCCAGGATATCGTTCTGGGCTTGTACTATCTGTCGATCGAAACGCCGGATTATCGCGATACGCCGGATCAGCAGGCGCCCGCGTTCGCCTCGATCGGCGATATGGAACATGCGCTGTTCGCCAAGGCGATCACATTGCATGATAAAATCCGCGCGCGCATGGAAACGATTGACGCGGGCGGCAACATCGTCCGTTCCGTTGTCGCGACGACCGCCGGGCGGATGATGATCGCGCAGATCCTGCCGAAACATCCGAACGTGCCGTTCGATCTGATCAACCGGCAGCTGACGAAGAAAAGCGTCTCCGACGTGATCGACATGGTTTATCGCCATTGCGGTCAGAAGGAATGCGTGATTTTCGCCGACCGTCTGATGGGCCTCGGGTTCAGTCAGGCGGCGAAAGCCGGCATTTCCTTCGGCAAGGACGATCTGATCATCCCCGACAGCAAAGGCGCGCTGATCGCCGGCACGCAAGGCGAGGTAAAAGAGTTCGAGCAGCAGTATCAGGACGGTCTGATCACCGCCGGCGAACGCTATAACAAGGTCGTCGACGCCTGGTCGCGCTGCACCGATGAGGTCGCGACGGCG
>JAYVXQ010000238.1:0-15549 GCA_043785025.1 Acetobacteraceae bacterium | reverse complement strand
AGGTGGCGGCGCGCATCTGATGCGTCGTAATGGGGTCCCGCCCGAGGCGCTGATGCGATTGTATTGCTGGAGCCTACGGTGGTGGTTGAGGTTTTGTCGGGGGGTGCACTTGGGGGTGATCTGAACGGGAAGCCAGGAGTGTTTTCTGGTGCCGTCGGTGAGGCTTTATCTCGTGTGCTGGGCGGCCTTGGGTCTAGGGGGTGCAATATCGGCGGCGGGAGGATGGGCAGGGGATTGAGACGCGGATGATAACCAAGGGGGGGATCCAGTTGGATCCGCCGGAGAATTCTATCGTGGTGGTAGGGGTTGTAAACGAGGATGCCGCGTCACAATTGTGATCCCAAAATGGATTAACAAACGATGAACGCTATTCCTCCCACCAATATGGCGATTCGTTATACGCGGATGCTCCTCATAAAGACTGGCCTGAGAGAAGCGGAAGCTGACCAACTCATCGAGCGAATCGCGGCAGAAGCGTCCGCTTACGGGGTGACCGATGAGTCTGAGCGATTGGCGTTCATCGAGCACGAACTGGACAAGTTGAAGAGTGTAAAATCCGGACGGTTATCTCGAGATCTCATCATTGGTACAATTGGAGGCGTGGTCGGGAATTATGTGACCCGCGAAATCGACAAAATTGTTATCCATCCAGAACCACCATCACCACCGATCTCGCCTCCGGTAAATCACCGAGCAATACCTACGATTAGGGCAGAATGGGCCGGCTGTAACCCGGATGTTATTCCTGACTTTCGCGGTCACTGGACATGGGCTCTCAAAGTCCATGAACGACGCGGCGGCCCCGTTAATTTGATGGCGGCTTTTTATTACGACGGAATCAGCATGTTAATGGACCTCCATGGAGATCATCGACAAGCAGAACCGATACGTAGACAGGTCGTTAAGATTTCCCAAAAACTGAATGGTGCGACACATGAAAGTACGGCTGCGGCATTATCCAATCTTGGATTGTGCCTGCATGCACGCGGAAAAGAAGTTGAAAATGCACGATATCTCGTAAGATCACTACGGATTCTTTTAGAGTATCCAACAACCAACCAATTATCAATTTCAGCCGTAATTTATAATATTTATTATTTTTGGGGAAATAACCCACATTTTCTGCATGCCAAGATTTCACCAGAGTTCAGGCGATCACTTCCAGAATTCAAGAAATTTGGTCAGGGTATGATGGCGTTAAAAGCTCTTTTGATCGCGTTGTCCTCCTTGCTAGACTTACTACAAACCCTCCAAGTTGCTTTTCAAGAGCGATGAGGGAGGTAAAAATTCTCGACTTCCCAATCCTTGTTTCGACGGCCATTTTCGCTCGTCTTGGAGCTCACCCCTTGCGTGGAATTTCGGTCTTCTTGCACGGCCATGTATTTTCCAAAGCGAACGTTACGGCCTCCGCGGCTGAGTAACGTCGGTTTGCTGGGTCAGTCAGATACGCTACCACGACATTTTTCAAATCCTTGCCACTAAGATATGGTGAACACACGAGCGGAACCGTTGCGTGGCCAGGATAGCCATCCTGAACAAAGTCTATATGGTCTGAAACTCCCACAATGTAGTTCATGCATGACTGTATGTCCCAGTCTTCGCTACTCGTGCACCTCGAATAGAGAACGTCGCCGGTTAGGTAAGACCAACCTGCCCGTGCTGGATCAGCCAACGCAAGCAATAAGGCGAAGCCCAAAATAGCCAAACTAATGACACCATCACGATAAATGGTCATGTGTAGCCTGCCTTTCGTGTCGGTAGCTGTTAGTCCGCCGTGACCACAGGCCGAACCCACATGAGCTACCACGGCGGTAAGAACCATCGGCAGCGCTTGTTACGACTGCGCACAAAAAAAATCAAATTCGTGAAAATCGGAATCGGCAAGGGGATTACTCAACACAATTCTAGCCGCCAAATAACCACCATAAGCACATCGCCGGACTTCTCACAGCGTAACCGGCACTACCGGCCGAAGGTCCGTATGCGCAAAATCGTCACCCTTAAACAGCAATGTCGCGTCCCGAATCTTCGCCAGAGCATATGCGGCACAATCCGCCAGATTAAGCCGTGCCCGCGGATCAATCCCCTTACCGTATCGATCAAACGCAACGGCCGCTGCCCTTACCTGGGCCTCATCAAACGGAACAATTTCAATCTCACACACCCCCAGAAAGCGCCACAGCCGCTCGACCGCCTCCGGGCCATGACGCGCGCGCAGCACGCACGCTGTCTCATGCGCGTTGACCGCCGAAATGATGCACGGCCCACCTTCGACGATCGCGGCCTCGATCGCCTCGCGCTCCGGTTCGTCGAAGAAGATCGCGATCAACGCGGAACTGTCGACCACGATCATAGAACGTTAAGATCATCCATAATCTCCTGCGGGGCACGCCCATCCAGAACCGGCATCGCCGCGACCTCACGAACAATACAGTCCATCAAAGCGCGTTTCCGGGCGGCCGTGTCCGGAGCCAACTCGCGGAACGGAACAGAATCCGATAGTAGACCCGCCGCGCGCGCCTGCGCCTCCAACGCATGCCGCACGGCATCCTCGATGGTGACATGCCGCACCTCCGCCAGGCGGCGCGCAAGCACTTCAGTCTCGCCAGACAGATTGATCATCCGCCATCACTATCACAAAACCCGCTCAAATCACCCACGTTTTCGCCCTGAAATCGACAACCGGTCCATCAAAAAGCCCCTGAACCCCGCACACCGCACAACTCCCCCTCCCTCCCCCCCACAAAAACTGCTACCTCGCCCCCATCATGACCCACGCCTCCCCCAACCCGGCCCTCCTCCCCGTCGGCCTGCGCGACCTGCTGCCGCCCGACGCCGAAACCGAGGCCTCGGCGATGGAGGCGTTGATGGATGTCTTCGCCGCCCATGGCTATCAGCGCGTCAAACCGCCGTTGCTGGAATTTGAGGACAGTCTCCTCGCCGGCTCCGGCGCCGCGGTGGCCGACCAGACTTTTCGCCTGATGGATCCTGACAGTCAGCGGATGATGGGTTTGCGCGCCGACACGACGCCGCAGGTCGCGCGGATCGCGGCCACGCGGCTCGCCAACGCGCCCAGGCCGTTGCGGTTGTCGTATGCGGGACCGTGTTTAAGGGTGCGGGGCAGCCAGATCGCGCCGGACCGCCAGGTCGGCCAGGCCGGCATCGAACTCATCGGCCATGACAGCCCCGAAGCGGACGCCGAGATCGTGCTGGTGGCGGCGGAGGCTCTGGCTTCGGTGGGGCTCAACCGGATCAGTTTCGATCTGACTCTGCCGACGCTGACGCCGACGCTGATGGATGAGGCGGGGATTACCGGCCACGAACGCGCCGCGCTGGCGCATGCGCTGGACCGCAAGGACGCGGCGGCGGTGACGGCGCATGGCGGCGCTCTGGCGGGGGTGTTGACCGAGTTGCTGTTGGCCTCCGGCCCAGCCGATCGGGCGTTGGCGGTGTTGCGGACGGCGAAGTTGGGCGCGGCGGGCGGGCTGCTGTCGGGGCGGCTGGCGGACGCGGTGGCGGCGATCCGCACGCGCAATCCGTCGTTGCTGCTGACGATCGATCCGGTCGAGTTCCGCGGCTTTCGTTACGAGAACGGCGTCTCCGTCAGTATTTTCGCGCCGGGCAAGCACGAGGTTCTGGGCCGCGGCGGGCGATACATCTGCGGCGACAACGAACCGGCGACCGGACTGACCCTGTATCCCGACGCGATCCTGCGCGCGGCGCCCAAGCGGGAGGCGAAGACCCGGGTGTTCGTCCCCGTGGGCGCCAGCCAGGCGCGCGCCGCCGCGTTGCGCCGCGAGGGGTTCGCCACCGTGATGGGGCTGGCACAAGCCGCCGACGACCCGGCCGAGGCCGCGCGGGTGGGCTGCACACATCTGCTGCGGGATGGTACCGTCATCCCCGTGCTATCCGATACTCAAGCCGGAGACTGAACAATGGCCAATGTCGCCGTGATCGGCGCCCAATGGGGCGACGAGGGCAAGGGCAAGGTCGTGGACTGGCTCGCCAGCCGCGCCGATGTCGTCGTGCGCTTCCAGGGCGGGCATAACGCGGGCCATACGCTGGTCGTGGGCAACGAGACCTATAAGCTCGCGCTGCTGCCTTCGGGTTTGGTGCGCGGCAAACTATGCCTGATCGGCAACGGCGTGGTGGTGGACCCCGAGGCGCTGCTGGACGAGATCGCGCGGGTGCGGGCGCAAGGGCTCGTGGTCACGCCCGAGACTTTGCGCGTGTCCGAAAGCGCGACCCTGATCCTGCCATTCCACCCGGCACTGGACAAAGCCCGCGAGGCGGCGCGCGGCGACGCCAAAATCGGCACCACCGGACGCGGCATCGGGCCCGCTTACGAGGACCGCGTGGCGCGCCGCGCGATCCGCGTCGCGGATCTGGCCGAGCCCGAAACGATTTCGCACAAACTCGACGAATTGCTGCGCCACTATAATCCGCTCCTCCGTGAACTGGGCGTCGCCGGCTTCACCAAGGAAGCGATGCTGGTGCATCTGCTGACCCTGGCGCCGAAAATCCTGCCCTATGCCGAACCGGTGTGGGAGCGGTTGGACACGCTGCGCAAAGAGGGCAAGCGGATCTTGTTCGAGGGGGCTCAGGCCGTGATGCTGGACGTCGATCACGGGACCTATCCCTACGTGACCTCGTCCAACACGGTGGCGGCGAACGCGGCGTCGGGGTCTGGGACGGGTCCGTCCGCCGTCGGGTTCGTACTGGGCATCGCCAAGGCGTACACGACGCGGGTCGGGTCCGGTCCGTTTCCGTCGGAGTTGTTCGACGAGACGGGCAAACTTCTTGGCGAGCGGGGGCGTGAGTTCGGCACCAATACCGGGCGGCCGCGGCGATGCGGCTGGTTCGACGCGGCGATGGTGCGCCAGGCGGTGAAGATCGGCGGCATCCAGGGCTTGGTGCTAACCAAGATCGATATTCTGGACGGGCTGCCGGAGCTGAAAATCTGCACCGGCTATCGGATCCACGGCCAACCCGCGCGGCATCTGCCGGCGGGCATGGCGGCGCAGGCGGCGGCGCAACCGGTTTACGAAACGATCGAGGGCTGGACCGGGTCCTGCCGGGGCGCGCGCTCATGGGCGGATTTACCGGCTCAGGCGGTGAAATATGTGCGCCGGATCGAGGAATTGGTGGAGGCGCCGGTGACGCTGGTGTCGACCAGTCCGGAGCGGGACGACACGATCATGGTGCGGGATCCGTTCGAGGGGTGATCCCGAGTGCCTCACATTTTTGTATGCCTGAACCGGACCTCGGCGACGCGCGTGTCCCCGGAACCGGCCGGTAAAACATCGGTCACGCGTACGGTATCCCCGGGGTGCGCCCCGGCGATCTCGCCGCTGAGAACGACGGCGAAAACCATCGGTCCGGGCGCGATCTGAGGTAGGTCGGGGCCGGTGACGACCTGAACGACATGGGAGAAACCAGGCCAGGGGGAGATCGCGTTCAGCACGCGGCATGGCCCGCCCAGAAGATGGCAGGCGATGGGACCGGCGCCACTGAAGGCCGCCGGCTCGAATTTTTGGTTGACGGTCAGGGTCGAGCCCTCGGGCAGGTCCAGCGTGAACCCCTGCCCTTCCAGCAGCGTGATGGTGCGATCGAAGCCAGCGTAGTCGGAAAACGGCGCGTCCTGGTCCAACCATGCGAAACCCAGAAGCCAGCCGTCGCCCGAGGCGATGTCGGCTTTGCGGCCGGCGTTGTTGAGCCAGGCGGTGATGGGGATGGTCGCGCCGTGAATGATCTGGGTCATGCGGGATCCCTGGATGTGATCACGCGCTGGAATTTGCCTTCCATCCGCGCCGAAAAATTGCTCCGGCAGTCCTTAAGATTCGGCCATTTTTGCAACCCTGCGCAGGTCGTTGTAGGGGGCAATCCAGGAAGTCGGTACGATTTAGGATTGAACGCAACTATGAGGTGTAAAATCAACGCGTTAGATATGAGCATGGTGCGGTTATTATTCGGCGCCGATCCACAATATGACCGAGTTAGAACTCGTGGTTCTGTCATCAAAATGTCTTGCGCAGCCGGCAAATTACCTGCCTCGAACCGCTCGCGAATTCAAACGAGAGCCTATGAGCGATTCCACTACTTTTTCCTCAAGTCGGTGAGCTGTGTCCTGCTTCATAACTGGGAGGTCCAATGAGCGAGCTAGGTATTCGAGTTCAGATCGGGTAGGCCGAGCTTCACTAAGGATCTTGAACCCCTCCTGCGTGGAATCGACGGCTTTAAGAGCGGCCTGCACCCCGATGTAGTCAAATCTTCTAGATGTCAAATCGCCGATCGCCATTTTTTCTTGTCGCGATGAGGGGTCCGAACTTGTAAGCGTCAAAGTAGCCCTACCCGACGCGAGTGCCTCCAAATCCTCCAAGCTCATCGTGGAGACAAATTTGGCGACTACCTTCAGGGCAGCTAGCGCTGGACTCTTCTCAATTCGTTTGGAGAAATCCATGTCAGATCCCCACTGCTGCAACAAAATCGTCTGTGACCCCTTCTAGACCGGTTACCACGCTTTGATGGCTGTCACTATCGTAACCATTCAGAACCACGGGAATGCCATAGACTGGCGCATCAGCGAAAAGCGTGTCATTTCGTTTAATGTAATGCTGAAAAACAGGTGTCGTAGTGTTTCTTTTTAGCTGTTGCATGAAAGCCCTCTGCGCTGCGATCGGCTGGCCTCCGTATTCCTGAATCATGGTGAATACGATACCAACGGTCTTAGGCTCAATTTTATCTACCTTGTCTCCCGTATCGACTTCAGCATAATCATTGTAATCCTTTGTAAGTTTCTCAACGTTCCGCATTAGATAATCAATACCGAGCGTTGAAAGCTGGTCGGGCCTCGTGGGAACCATAATGTAATCGCTTGCAACAATAGCGGTTTTTGTCACGATGTTGAAATTTGGTGGGCAGTCGATAAGAATTACGTTGTAAGGCTCAAATGCCGCCTCTTGAAGGCCTGCCGATAGCCGACTGTGGATATTTATAAAATTGAACTTCGCCTGCGTTAGGCTAGCACCACCAAGTTTGACCGCAAGATCAAGATCGACGTTTATGAGACCAAGGTGCGAGCAAATAATGTCAAGTTGGCCTTTGCCAACTAACCTGGTCTCTATGCGCGGTGGAGTGTACACGAGGCTCGATAACTCGATGGGCTTCCCTTTTTCATAGGCATCAAACCATGATTTGATGGTTCTGTGGTCTGCAAAGCTTTTGATCCAATCCTCTGGCTTTATGAAAGAGAAGGTGAGTGAAGCCTGCGCATCTAAATCGATGAGCAACACCTTCTTGCCGCGCCACGCCAGTTCCGCACCAAGGTTTGCGGTCAGCGATGTTTTTCCTACACCGCCCTTGTAATTGATAATTGAGACGACTTGCAACAACCTCTGCCTTCCGTTTGAGATTAGCCGACCTTCGAGCCGGTCTTCGGACGGGTGCCTGAGCTTTACTCCCGGTTGCCCGCCGTTGGAAAACTCGACTCCGCAGGCTTCAAGCACCGCCTGGACTTTACGCACGGTTACTGCCCCGCTGGTGATCTCAGAGGCGGCGCGTGCTTCCATGTTCCGGATCGTGTTGACGCTGACGCCGGAACTATCAGCCAGCCACCTTTGTTCGACACCAACAAGGGCACGAGCTGCGCGAAGCTGGTTTCCTGTGATTAGCGCCATTTGGTTTTCATACCCAAAATCCTGGTGCACGCCAACAAAAAACTGCGACGAGCCGTTGCAACCAAAATAGTCAAGCGCGTCGCCGTTTGGCGAACTCGCCGTTATTCACTGGACATTAGCAGCCGTCGCGCCGTGGTCATGTAGGCAGCGTCCGCCATTGAGCCGGCTATGGGGTTTCGGCGGACCTTCCCACGCCCGTCGGAGCCGTGTACGGGCGAAACTCAGTATGTCGTCGAATTGGGTAGGGCGCTAGCGCGGCCGGAAGGATCGACACTGCTGCGAACAGCTACCGCCAGGAACGCCCGTCCACCGGCAAACGATGTTCGTCGTCAACCACGCGGACCTGATGCGGAGGGACCCCTGCCCAAACCCAGAACACGACATTGATATCCGCCCCTACAGCGCCCCTGGCGAAACTGGGCACGATCACCCCCGCTGTCCCGGCCGCCAAAAGACGCTCGGTCAAAGACCAGGACGGCGGGCTGATCCCGCGGGTCGTCATATCCTTCCAGGCGCAAGCCAGATCCGCCGGCGCGATCCCATGCGCCGCGCGCGTGGCCGGATCGGTCAGGTCGAGCACATCCTCGCAATCCACCTCATAGGCACACAACGTCAGCGGTTGCGCCTTGAACGGAAACGCCTGCTGCGCCTCCAGCCACGCGGCCTCGAATCTCAGGGAGGTATAGAGCGCTTGCATTCCAACCGGGTTGAACCGCCCACCGGCCGCGGCGGCCCCCGCGCCAGAGTCCGTTGCGAAAGCCCATCTCGGATTATGCGCCCGATAGACGAAGCCAGTCAGTCTCACGCGTATCCGCCGACCGCGATCCCCGCGAGGTAGCTTTTCAAATGCTCCGACCGGCCCGACCGGATCAGGTCCTCGGCGGTCTGATCGCCGAACGCCGGGATCGGTTGCGACCGGTACCAGGCGAAGGCCTGCGGCACCGAGCCGCACCAGGGGAGGATGCGATTGATGATTTCCGCCACCTCCCGCAACCGCATCTGGGTCGCGGGCGCCCGCAAACGCCGCGTCTTGGACACCGCGTCGCGCGATAATCCCGAGGCCGCGGCCAACTCGCCCTTGGTAACCCGGAGAACCAGGCTGAGCCGGTCAGGTTCGATGATGCCCTCGCGGCTGATGACCTCGTCGAGGAAAGTATGCTCGGGGTACGCCGGCATTCGCCTCACCATTTGTCCCATATCAGGGGCACAATATGCGCCCTTGGAGGAACGCTTTCAAGGCGAAGGCCGCGCGCGCCGCCTCATTCCGTCAGACAGCCAGGATACCCCTCTGAATGGCGGCCTCGCGGAGCGCGAACTCGATCCGGCACGGGTCGCTCCGCATCGCTGGTGGCCGGGCCGGCCAAGGGCGTTCGCGGGAGAAGCACGGGTTACGCGGACGGTATCCCCTGGGTTCGCGCCGGCGCTCTCCATCGGGGCGGGCACGATCTGGGTCATGCGGCCTTTCAAGCGTAGGCGTTATCGCGCGAGGTCGTCCTCGGAGACCAGGCGCGGCCCCAAGGTCAGCCCTTCGTAGACCGAGGCCAAATCCAGAGCACAGGAAATCTCCGGCATGGCGATCAAAGCGCCGGGTTGGTCCAGTTCGACATGGCGCCATGCACCGCCGTCCTGGCGCGACCAGTGAATGACCTCGATCCGATCCGGGTCGATCAGGACGATATGGTTCAGGGTTGGGATGGTTTTGTATTCTTCGAGTTTGATGACCATGTCGATGACGCGGGTTGAGCGCGACAGGACCTCCAGGACCAGGAAGGGCTGGGTGGCGGCGGTATCGTTCTCGTTGAACCGGCCGCAATCGATTCCCGCATCGGGACGGCGGACGTTGCCCGCGGGAATTTTCACGGCGATGTCGGCCGAGAAATTCCGGCATTTTTTACCGCGAAGCTGGTTGTACAGCATGCCAAGGGCATTCATGACGATCAGGTCGTGGCGTTGCCTGGCCCCGGCCATCGCCACGGAATGCCGTCCACCAATTCATAACGCCGGTCCTGGGTCAGGCCCCAGTCCAGAAAGGCCTCGACCGTCATACGGGGTATGACTCGTTCGCTCATTCCAGGGATCTCCGCTCTGGGGCAATATAGCACGCAACCGGGGATCTCGTACTGTTCTGAGAGATCGCGAAAAATCCGCGGAGTCGTGGTAATCATGAACCCAGGGAGAAAGTTATGAAATTTGGGTATTTCACGCTGAGCGATAATGGTTACTCCGGCAACGCCCGGACGGCCAATCAGTTCATTACCGACATCGTCGCCGAAGCAATTGAGGCCGACCGGTTGGGCATGCACTCGGCCTGGATTGGCGAGCATCATTTTTCGACCCTGGGCGTGTTGTCGTGTCCGGATCTGGCGCTGGCGATGATCGCGGCGCGGACGGCGCGCATCCGTCTCGCTCCGGCGGTGACGGTGCTGCCGCTGCATCATCCGATCCGGGTGGCGGAGCAATGGGCGACGTTGGATTTGCTGAGCGGCGGGCGCGTGGATTTCGCGGCGGGACGAGGCTACGACCGGCGGGAATATGAGCCTCTGGGTGCCGACTTCGACGATAATCAGTCGGTGTTCGAGGAGGGGATGGAGATTGTCCGGCGGCTGTGGGACGCCGAGGCGCCGATCTCGCATCACGGGCGGCATTATAGTTTCGATAACATCTCGATCACGCCAAAACCGCTGCAGCGGCCGTTGCCGGCCTATATCGGCTCATTCTCTGGCCCGTCGATCGCGTTGGCGGGACGGTTGGGATGCGGGTTGATCGTGGCACCCTTCGCGGCGGCGTTGACGTTTGGCGGGCTGCGGCAGGTCACGGATTTGTATCAGGAGACTCTGGCACGCAACGGGCGTCCCAAGGGGCGGATGATGTGCAGTTATTTTCTGCATTTCGCCGATACGCCGGAGCAGGAAGCGGCGGCGCGGGCCCGTCAGATCCGCTATTACCGGGAATGCGTGATCCCGGCCTTCCCCGGCGATCCCGCGACCGCGCCACCGAGCTACCGGTATTTCGTCGATCTGGTGGCGCGGTTGCGAAACGTCCGGCCCGAGGATCTGGGCGAGAACTCGGTGTTGATCGGGTCGCCGGAGCGGATCGCGGAGAGCCTGCGAAAAGTTCAGGCGGCGGGGATCGATGAGGTGATTTTGTATGTGAATGTGGGATTAAAGCCGCATGGCCAGGTGATGGAGGAGATGGGCCGGTTCATGGCTGAAGTGGCGCCGGAATTTAACCAGGAATTGGGCTCCCGCCCACACCGGCCAAACGGCGAGACCAGTTGGGACCATGAGACGCAACCGCGGAAATCCTTGCCCCAAAGCCCGACCTCACGTTAGACGAAAAACCATTCCCATCACCGGCCAATGGACATGAAAGCCTTCCCCCCATGCGCCTGACCTGCTTCTCCACCTCCGGCGCGCCGCCGAACCTCGTGCCCGCGAAGCTCGAGCGTCAGTGGATGGACGAAACGAACGGCCATGCCTATCGCTGCCTGCCGCTGAATATCGCCAACGCGCATGGCTGGATGGTGTTGAACGCGGCACCGTTTATCGCGCAATGGGATGGGGGGAAGTTATTATCCTCGGTGACGATCCGGCCGTTGACCGATGAAACACCGATGCTCGGCGCCAGTCATTTTGGCGCCGGCGTGCTGACGCTGTCGGTGCACGGATTGTTTCGCACCGAACCGGGCTACGACCTGATGGTCACCGGCCCGCTCAATATGCCGAAGGACGCGATCCAGCCGCTGACCGGCATCGTCGAGACCGATTGGTCGCCATTCTCGTTCACCATGAACTGGAAATTTACCCGCGCGCACACGCCGGTGCGGTTCGAGCGTGATGAGCCGTTTTGCATGATCTTTCCGGTCGCACGCGGCCTGATCGAAAGCGTGGAGCCGGATTTCCGCACCTTCGAATCCGACGTCGAACTGCATGAGGCCTATACCGCCTGGACCAAAAGCCGGACCGATTTCATTCGCGATCTGGCGGTCCCGAACTCCGAGGCGCGGGCGCGGGAATGGCAGAAGGATTATTTCCGCGGCGAATCGTCCATGGTCGCGGCCCCCCGGGATCATCGCACGAAGCTGCGGCCCCGACCCTTCGCGCCGGCGCTGCGATGGGCGGCGGGGACGCTGATGGATCAGTTGAACCATGACCCCGCGGCGGAGAACGCGGCGGGCCGCGGCCTGATGATCGACGGCGTTTTAACCCCGCATCCCGCCACATTGCGCCTGACGCCAGCGGACGCGATCGACCCGGAAACACTGGATTTCATCTATGATCCGAAGTTTCTGACCCAAGGCGAATGCGCGCTGCTGGCGGCGGCGGCGCGCGCGCTGGCTCCGGCGGACCCCGACGCGGATCAGGTGGCTTTGTTGCGCGATATTCTCGCGAAATGGCCCGAGGCCGGGGCGCTGATGCGCGACATCCAGCGCCGCGTGACCGGGCGTCTCGGCGTGTTCCTGGATCTGACAGTGCCGCTATACACTGACTCGGCGCTGCTGGTGCGCATGTCCGAGGGCACCTGGGTTGATCCCCACGCGATCCGCGCGCCGCCGGATGCCTCCGATCAGATCACGGCGCTGCGCGATTTCGCCAGTATCGTGTATCTGAATGACGATTTCGACGGCGGCGAGGTGTTTTTCCCCCGGCTCAATCTGGTGGTGAAGCCGTGCGCGGGGATGCTGCTGGCCTTCACCGGCGGCTGGCATCACGAGCATGGCGTCACCGAGGTGGTGAAGGGCGAGCAATTGACGATGCCGGCGTTTCACACCTTCCATCGCTCGCGCCGGGACCTCGACCTCGATCCGGTTCCGGCGGCATCGTGATGGGGGCCCGGATCGGCGGCCAATCATTGGACAGGACAGATATCGATGCCTGAGATCGTTGTCGCGGGCGCGCCCGAATTTGGCACGGGACGGCAGGCGCGCATGGCGCCGGTAGCGATCGTCGACGGGTTCCTGCCCGACGAGCTGGCACGCGCGATGCGGGCGGAGATCGACGCGCATTTCGCCAATCCGCACCGGCATCGGCCGGAGAGCCATCAGGTCTGGAATTATTGATTCGTTCCGGGTCTGTATACCTATCTGCGGACCATGCCGGATCATATTTTCGCGCCCGATCACATCACCGCTTTCAACGCCGCCCTGCGGTCCTGGAGCCTCGAAAATCTGGGCATGGGATCGCTCGGCGCGCCGTATCTCAGCCTGTATGTGAATGGCTGTCAGCAGGTCTGGCACAACGACTCGGGCAATGGGCGCTTCGCTTACGTGTATTCGCTGACGCGCGATGCGCGCCGCACGTCGGGCGGGGAGACGCTGGTGATGCGCGAGGGCGACGGGTTGCGCAACAACCTGGTCAAACCCTCCACCGCGCCGGCGTTCTATGAATCGGTGGACCCCACCTTCAACCGTTTGGTGGTGTTCGACGATCGCGCGCCGCACGCGGTCAGCCGGGTCGAGGGATCGATGGATCCGGTCGAGGGGCGGTTCGTGCTGCACGGTCATATCCGGGAGACGGCGACGTCGGTGACCGGCGCCTTGCCGGACGCGGCGGTGCGCGAGACGATCGAGGCGGCGTTGCGCGATTTCGCGGCCGACGAAAGTGGGCGCCTGGCGCTGTATCATGGGCCGCTGTCGTTGCGGATGAAAATCGACCCCGATGGCGCCGTGGCGCAATGCGATGTCGTCATCGACCGTGTCGTGCATCCCAATCCCGATGATCTGGGCTGGGAACCCTTGCGTGAACAGATATGTGAGCGGCTGGAAGCGCTGGCGTTTCCGGCGGCCTCTGGCATCACCGAGGTGAGCCTGCCGGTGATGTTCGGGGCCTCCCCGAAGCGGTGATCCGCCACCGCGGGCGGTCTGAACCACGGATCGCGGCAACGAAGGAGCGGGATGATGAAGGCCTATGAAACGTTGCTGACCGAAACGATCGGCGCGCATGTTCTGAAGGTCACGATGAACCGGCCCGAGGTTGGGAACGCCAAGAACACCCAGATGGGCCTGGATTTTCTGGACCTGTGGACCGGGTTGATCGACGATCCCGGCGCGGTCCGCTGCGTCGTGCTGACCGGCGCCGGCGACAAAATCTTCTGCGCCGGCGGCGATCTGAAGCAGCGCCGCGGGCTGACGCCGAAACAATGGCAGCACCAACACGAGATTTTTGAGCGCGGGCGCGACGCGTTGCTGGACTGTCCGGTTCCGGTGATCGCTGCGATCAACGGCCATGCCTATGCCGGCGGTCTGGAGACGATGCTGGTGTGCGACTTCGCTTATGCCGTGCCCGCCGCCCGATTCGCGCTGACCGAAGTCTCGTTGGGTATCATGCCCGGTGGTGGCGGGACGCAGACGTTGCCGCGGGTGGTGGGGGAGCGGCGGGCCAAGGAGATTATTTTGACGGCGAAACCGTTCCCGGCGGCGGATGCGTTGGCGTGGGGGATCCTGAATCGCGTGTGCGCGGCCGAGGATTTGATGCGTGACGTGCTGGAGACGGCGGCGGCCATAGCGGCCAACGCGCCGTTGTCGGTAAAGCAGGCGAAAAAGGCAATCCATCACGGCTTGCAAATGGATTTGAAGCGCGGGCTGATGTTCGAGATCGAGGCCTATAACCGGTTGGTCGACACCGATGACCGGCGCGAGGGCGTGCTGGCGTTCAATGAGAAGCGCGCGCCGGTGTTTCGCGGGCAATAGCGCGGTTTCCGTTCCCTTCGCCGGTCAGGCGCACCCATCGGCTGGAATGCCCATCGGCCAGAATGACTTTATCGCGAGCGCCTTCCACCCGCCAAAGCGAACGGCTTCGTCGTTTTCGCGGGTGGGTTCTCCCTGTTCGCGCGCGCCGGAATTATACCGGTTTGAACTTCATCGACACGCCGTTCATGCAATAACGCTGTCCCGTCGGCTTCGGCCCGTCGGGAAAGACGTGGCCGAGATGGCCACCGCAATCGGCGCAATGCACCTCGGTCCTGCTCATGAAGAAGCCGCTGTCGTCGGATTCACCGACCGCGCCCTCTAACGGTTGCCAGAAGCTTGGCCAGCCGGTGCCGCTTTCGAACTTCGTCGCCGCATCGAACAGGTCCTTGCCGCAGCCGGCGCAGAGGAAGACGCCCGCGCGCTTTTCGGCGTTCAGCGGGCTGGTGCCCGCGCGCTCGGTCCCATGCTTGCGCAGAACCTGAAATTGTTGCGGGTCGAGTGTCTGTTTCCACTCCTCGTCGGAGTGTTGGACCTTGAATGTCTCGTCCGTTTTGGCGGCGCCGCCGCCGAAGAATTTGACCATGGGGTCGCTCCCTGTTCGGTGTCCTGAATGTAGGGGAGGAGAACCAATTTATCCAGCGGATGCGGTTTCCGATCCCCCGGGCTGCCAAATATCGAATCTGGCGCCCGTTTTTATCCGCCCAGGTGTGTCCACGTGATCGAATGACGCGCTAAACCGGCGCAAGCCGCATCGGCGGATCGCCGCTCAGAACCGCGTGCGTCAACGGTGTTCGGCTGGCCACGACGATCGTGCGCGGCCAACCGTCAGAGACAAGCGACAAATCCGTCCAATCAGCGGGAAACTCCTCATGCGACGGGGTCGTCGTTGGAAAATAAACATGCGGGAAATATTTGCGCGGTTCGGTGGCGATCCATGAACGGGATGGACGGACATTCGGCCCGTTCAGCGAATGATAGACATCGGCGCTACTCTCCTGACCAACCGTCGCGACGACGTCCCCCCGGGGATCCGCCTTCGTTTCCAGAAGAAACAGATCGGCGCAGACCTGGGCCATGTGAAACAGCGCCTCGACCGGCTTCGCGAGATGATACAGCAGCCCATAGCAATGAACGATGTCATATCGTTCCGCCATCGCGAACGGCGCGTCGACGTCGACGATCGCG
>JAYVXQ010000237.1:0-15562 GCA_043785025.1 Acetobacteraceae bacterium | reverse complement strand
GGCGGCTGTGAAACACGTCCTGCTGATGATCGCGGGCGGCATCGCCGCGTTCAAATCGGCTGAGTTGATCCGCCTGCTGCGCCGCGCCGGTTACGGTGTCACCTGCGTCCTGACCGGAAACGCCGCGCAATTCGTCACACCGCTGACGTTACAGGCGCTGAGCGAAAATAAAGTCTACACCGATCTGTTCTCGTTAAGCGATGAGAACGAGATGGGTCATATCCAACTCTCCCGCGCCGCCGATCTGCTGGTCGTCGCCCCCGCCACCGCGAATATCCTCGCGAAAATGGCGGCGGGGATCGCCGACGACCTCGCCTCGACCGTGCTGCTCGCCACCGATAAGCCCGTCCTGGTCGCGCCCGCCATGAACGTGCGCATGTGGCTGCATCCCGCGACCCAGGCCAACATGGCGACGTTGCGCGCGCGCGGCGTCCTCGGCGTCGGCCCGAACGAGGGCCCCATGGCCTGCAACGAATACGGTCCCGGCCGCATGTCGGAACCGGCTGAAATCCTCGCCGGGATCGAAAAATCTCTGTCTGTGTCACAGTCGCTGAAGGGCCGCCACGTCATCGTCACCAGCGGACCCACGCATGAGCCGATCGACCCGGTGCGCTACATCGCCAACCGCTCCTCCGGCCAGCAAGGCCATGCCATCGCCGCCGCGCTCGCCGCCCTCGGCGCCCGCGTCACCTTGATCAGCGGGCCCGTATCGATCCCCGATCCTCCCGGCGTCACCATCCAAAAAATCGAAAGCGCGGCCGAGATGCTCGCCGCCTGCGAAGCCGCTCTGCCCGCCGACGCCGCCATTTTCGCAGCCGCCGTCGCCGACTGGCGGGTCGCCAGCGCCGCGGGCGGCAAAATCAAGAAATACGCGGGCGCGCCGCCAACCCTGGATCTGGTCCCCAACCCCGACATCCTCGCCACCATCGCCGCCGCCGGCCCGCGCCGTCCCCGTCTGATTGTCGGTTTCGCCGCCGAAACGGAGGATCTGCTCGCGAACGCCCAATCCAAATTGCGCCGCAAGAACGCCGACTGGATCGTCGCCAACGACGTCTCCCCCGCCACTGGAATCATGGGCGGAACTCAGAACGAAATTCATCTGATCTCGGCTGAAGGGGTCGACTCCTGGCCGCGTCTGGACAAGCAGGAAGTCGCCCGCCGCCTCGCGGCCCGTGTCGCGAAGGCGCTGTCATGACGAACGCCATCCCCATCCGCGTTCGCCGCCTGCCGCACAATCAGGACCTGCCGCTGCCGTCCTACGCGACCGCGGGTGCCGCGGGCATGGACCTGCTGGCAGCCGTCGCCGCCCCCGTCACCATCGCGCCCGGAGCCCGCGCGCTGATCCCGACCGGCCTCGCGATCGCCCTCCCGCCAGGCCACGAGCTGCAAATCCGCCCCCGCTCGGGCCTCGCGTTGCGCCACGGCATCGTCCTGCCCAACAGTCCCGGCACGATCGACGAGGACTACCGCGGCGAGATCCAGGTCATCATCCTCAACACGGGATCGGAGCCGTTTTTGGTCGAACGCGGCGCCCGCATCGCGCAGGCCGTTCTGGCCCAGGTCACCCGCGCGGTGTGGGAAGAAGCGGGCGACCTCGACACCACCGCGCGCGCCTCTGGCGGCTTCGGCAGCACGGGCGTTTGAGCGGGGGCTCGACCTATCTGAACATCCACGCATCGTCTGTCCCCGGCGGAGAAATCCGCGGCGTCCCGCAAGCCACGCCGGAGCCCCCCAGCATGTTGCTGTTCACCGCCGGCCTTCTGGGATTGGGCTGCGTCCGCCGCCAAACCCGCGGCTGATGATCAGGGGGGGAAGTCGTTCAATTAAACGACATCCCCCCGCTTAACCCTACTGTCTGTCCGGTCATGTAAGCGTTGCGGACCAGCATTAATACGATATCGGCGCATTCCTCGCTCGTCCCGAATCGCCCCACCGGAATGCGCGACAGCGACGACGTGAGGCCGGCACTCACCATATCCGTCGCGATCAGCGAAGGGGCGACGCAATTCACCGTGACGCCCTCCTTCACCACCCGCGCCGCATAGCCCCGCGCCAGCCCCTCCATCCCCGCCTTCGACGCGTTGTAATGCGGCCCGATCCCGCCCGCTCCCCGCGCCGCGCCCGAGGATATATTCACGATCCGCCCCCATTGCCGCGCCCGCATGCCCGGCAGCGCCGCCTGCGTGCACAGAAACGCCGACTTTAAATTCACCGCGATGGTGCGATCGAAATCCGCCTCGGTCAGCGTATCGATCCCCTGAAAAATCGCGATCCCCGCGTTGTTGATCAGAATATCGACCGCCCCGAGATCCCGCGTGACCGCGGCGAACATCGAAGCCACCGCCGTCCCATCCGACACATCCGCCGCGGCCACGACCGAACGCCGGCCCATGGCGCGAATATCCGCCGCCACCGCCTCCGCCGCCGCCGCCCGCGTCTGATAATTCACCGCGACATCCGCGCCCGCGCCCGCCAGAGCCAGCGCCACCGCCCGCCCAATCCCACGCGACCCGCCGGTCACCAATGCGACCCGTCCCACCAAATCCGTTGTCATGCGAACCGCTTCGCTGAGTAGTGCGCCAGATCCACGAAAGGCGGCCGGCCAGAAAAGATATCCGCGACGATCTTCCCGGTCGCGGGCGCGGCCGTCAGCCCCACATGCCCATGCCCAAACGCGTGCACGATATCCGCGCTGCCCGAGGCAAAACCGAGACACGGCAGCCCGTCCGGCATCGACGGCCGATGCCCCATCCAGACCTTCACATCGTCCAGTTTCAAATCTACCGGCACATCCGGATAAACCCGCCGCGCGAAGTTCAACAGCACCTCCGCCCGTTGCCAGTTCGCCGCCGCCTCCAGTCCCGCGAGTTCCACCTGACCGGCGATCCGCAACCCCGCCGGCGTCATCGCGAACGCCATCTTCCCGTCACTCGGCATCACCGGATAGCGCGGTGCGACCCCCGGCGAGGCGATGACCGCGTGATACCCCCGCTCGGTCTCCAACGGCACGTCATCCCCGGCCATCGCCGCGAGGTGTTTCGAATACGCACCGGCCGCGATCACCGCCCGATCCGCGGCGATCTCGCCCATCTCCGTCAGCACCGCGCGCAACCGCTTGTGCTCGATCCGAAACCCGGTGGCACCCGCGCGCACCAGCATCGCCCCCTGATCCGTCGCATGGCGGATCAACGCCGCGACCAGCGCGCCGGGATCGCGGCATTGCCCGTTATCTTCAACCAGAATCCCGAACGTATAACGACGGTGCAAAGAAGGCTCGCGCTGGCGCAACTCATCCTGATCCAGTTCCAGCCACTGCGTTCCGTTGTCGCGCCGGATCGACCACGACAGGCTTTCGGCCTCGAACGCCGCCCGATCGGGAAACACGAACAAGACCCCCTGACGCGTGATCAATTCGGGCACGCCCGCTTCCTCGGCCAAGGCCCGATGCAACGCCGGAGATCCCGCCAGCAACGGCCGCAACGCCGCCGCCGTCGCCGCGATTTTCGCGCGCGTCGACCCCGCCGCGATAAACCGCCGCAACCACGGGATCAGTTTCGGCAAATACGCCCATCTTATCGCCAGCGGCCCCAGAGGATCGCGCAAATACCCCGGCACTTTCTTCCAGATCCCCGGCGACGACATCGGAATGACCGAGCTCGGGTTCAGCAACGTTCCGTTACCGTAACTCGCGGCCTGCTCCCCACCGGGATCGCCCGGTTCCAGGATCGTGACCCGATGGCCATCGCGCAGCAGTTCCAGAGCACAGGCGGCACCAACAATGCCCGCGCCAATGACAACGATATGATGGCCCGCGCCGTTGCCGGCGACATGATGGCCCGCGCCGTTGCCGGCGACATGATGAGTCACGCTTCTTTCTTCAATCCATAAAACTGCGGCCAGCCGTCATGTATGCCAGTCAGGCGTTTGTTGAACGCCGTCGGCTGACTATACATCCCCAACGGCGCGTAGGGCGGATCTTGCCAGAACACCGCCTGCATCTCGTCGCAGATTTTCCGTTGCGCCGCCGTATCCGCCGCCTCGAACCACGCGTCGTACAGCACTTCCATCTTCGGATTGGTTGGCCAGCCAAACCACGCCCCGGTCCCATTGCCGCGGATCGCGATATTCGGCGCCGGCGAGATATTGCCGAACCCGCCGAGATAGGTGAAGAAAATGTTCCACCCGCCTTTATCATTCGACTCCCGGCTCGCGCGGCGCTGCACCACCGAGCCCCATTCCAGTGCCTGAAAATCGACGTTGAAGCCAATCCGCGTCAGCACATCGGCCATCACCTGCGCCTCCGCCCAGATGTTGGGCAGAGTGGTCGCCGCCAACACAACGATTTTTTCGCCTTTATATCCGGCCGCCGCCAGCTCGGCCTTGATCTTCTTCAGATCCTTGGGTCCGCGAGTCGCCTCGACACCCACGGTGCTCGCCATCGGCGTGCCCGGCACGAAAATCCCGACATCGGTCTTGATCAGCGACGGCTCCGCCCCGGCATAGGCCTCCATCACTTCCTTCTGATCGACCGCGTCCACCACCAGACGCCTGATCGCCGGATTATCGAACGGCGGAAACAGATGGTTGAACCGCAAACACCCGATCGCCCCGGTGCGATCCTTCACCTCGACCCGCAACGACGGCACTTTGCGCAGTTGCGGGATCAAATCGATCGCCGCCTGTTCCCACCAATCGACCTCGCCGCGTTCCAACGCCGCCGCCGAGGTCGCGGAATCCTGAATGAACGTCCACACCGCCCGATCGATATGCACGACTTTCGGACCGGCGTTGAAACTGGCGACCCCACTCGACCGAGGCACATACGCCGCGTTCTTCGCGAACACCACGCGCTGGCCGGGAATGCGCTCATCCACCACGAATTTGAACGGACCGCTGCCGATCGCCTCCGGGATCTGCTTCATCGGATCGGTTTCCGCCAGCCGCGTCGGCATGATCGCGCAATATACCTCGGCCAACGCCGCGGGCAGCAACGGAAACGGCTTGTTCAAGCGGAATTTGATGACGGTGTCCGAGGGCGCGGAAATCTCCGCCACCCGCTTCATCATCGCCTGACCGAACGGATTGCGTTTGGCGAAACGGTTGATCGTGGCGACGCAATCCCGCGCCAGAACCTTCTCGCCATCGTGAAACTTCAACCCGTCCCGTAACGTGAGTTCCCAGCTCAGCCCATCGCTGTCCGTCCGGACACCCTCAACCATCTGCGGCTGCACATTGAACTGCGCGTCATACCCGAACAGCGTATCGAACACCGCCAGCGAATAGTTCCGGGTGATATCCGCCGTGGTCCACACCGGATCGAGCGAGGCCAGATCGGCATGCGGCAGAAACGTCACCACCCCCGCGCCCTGCGCCCTGGCGAGCGATGGCGCGGCGAGCGCCGCCGGAATGGTTTTCAGAACATCGCGACGCCGCATGGTTCAGCCCCCGGAGATTGAGTTGATCTCCGAAGCTTACTCACCATCCCGAGCGCCACGCAACGCGGCGGCCAGCACGGGCGCCGCGGCGATCGACATGCCCAACCCGTCATGCCCGATGCCGGGCACATCGATCACGGTCCAGGCGCAAACGGTTCCAAGCTCAGAGGCCGCCGCGTGCCCCAACCGCACATATTCATGCGCCCGGTGATACCGCGTCTCCCCCTGGCGCAGCGATCGCGGCCCCTTCGGAAAATACCGGCCCGTGGTCTTGGTATCCTCAGTCCCCGCCATCACGATGAAGGGAAATCGCACGATATCCGCAAGGCGCTCCGGCGTGACCTCCGTCTCGCCCAAGCCGAACGGCCAGCCGACCGCCAGATCCGGCATCGCGTAAGTCCCGGCATTGGCACACACGGCCGCCGCGACCCGATCGCGATCACCGAACGACAGCGCCCGATGCACGAACTGCCCGCCCGCCGAGTGCCCGAACATTCCGTACCGCGTCCGCCTCGTCACCCCCGCCGCCCGCAACGCGTCGAACACCCGTGGCACGATCCCATAAGTCCAGAGTTCCCGCGGATTTCCGGACCCATCCTCGTTACGCATATTGCCGAAATGGTAGCGCAGGTAATCCGGAAATCCCGCCTCGGGAAATTCGATCGCGACCACGAACAGCCCATGCGCCTCGGCCAGAGGCAGCCAATAATCGCGATACGCCGCGCCATTGCGGCCGACGCCGTGATGCACGAATACCAGCGGCGAGTCTGGCGTGAAACCGGTTGGACACGCCGCGTGCAACCCCAGCCGCTTTCCCGGAAACGCCTCATCGATCCAGTCCAGGGAATGCGCCCCCGGACCGGCGATGAGGTCCTTCAGGCTCAACCCGCTTTCGCCAAAGCCCGTCCGGCGATCACGCCGACCAAATGCGCGCGATATTCGGCGCTGGCGTGAATATCCCCGTTCAGATTGTCCTGAGGGGTTTTCACGCCCTTAATCGCCGCCGCCGAGAACCCGCCAGCCAGCGCTTTCTCCATCTCGGCATGACGGAATACCCCGCCCTGGCCCGCGCCGGTCACCGCGACCCGAGGGCCCGAAGCCGTCTGCGCCACGAACACCCCAACGATCGCGTAGCGCGACGCCGGATTGCGGAACTTCTCATACGCGGCCTTTATCGGCACCGGAAATTCCACCGCCGTGATTAACTCGCCATGCTCCAGCGCGGTGCCGAACATGCCGGTGAAAAACGCATCCGCTTTGATCGCGCGTTTGTCGGTCTTGATCGTCGCCCCCAAAGCCAACGCCGCCGCCGGATAATCCGCCGCCGGATCATTATTGGCGATGCTGCCGCCGATGGTGCCGCGATGGCGCACCGCCTCATCGCCGATCATCCCCGCCAGAGCCGCGAGTGCCGGAATGGCTTTCTTCACCTCGGCGCTGTTGGCGACCGCGCCATGCGTCGTCATCGCCGCGATGGTCACGACGTTATTGGCGACCGTGATCCCCGTCAGCCCCAATCCCGACAAATCGACGATCGCCGTCGGCTTCGCGAGACGTTGTTTCAACACCGGAATATAGGTCATCCCGCCCGCCAGCGGCTTCGCGTCCACGTCGGCGCCAAGCGCCTTCACCGCGTCAGCCAGGCTGCCGGGTTTTTGATATGCGAAATCGTACATCGTGTTTTCCCTTTCGCCGCTTATTCCGCCGCCATTTTAGTGGGACCGGCGTTAATAATGGACCAGATTTTCCCCGGTGTCGCGGGCATGTTCATGTGCCGCACGCCGTATTCCTTCAACGCGTCACAGATCGCGCCGATGATCGCGGGCGGTGAGCCGATCGCGCCCACCTCGCCGCACCCCTTCGAACCCAACGGATTATGCGTGCACATGGTGTTTTCCGTGGCGACGCCGATGTTACACAGATCGTCGGCGCGCGGCATGGTGTAATCCATCATCGAGCCTGATATCAGCTGCCCGTTGTCGTCATACACCGCCGCTTCCAACAAAGCCTGTCCGATCCCCTGAGCGATCCCGCCTTGCACCTGGCCTTCGACGATCATCGGATTGACCACGCGCCCGACATCGTCAACGGCGGTGAAATTCACCACGGTCACCACGCCCGTTTCGGGATCGATCTCAATCTCGCCGATATGACACCCGCCGGGGAAGGTGAAGTTCTTCGGATCGTAAAACGCGGTTTCCTCCAGACCCGGCTCCAGCGTTTCGATCGGGTAATTATGCGGCACGTAAGCCGTCAGCGAAATATCGGTCAGGGTCTTCGTCTTATCCGTGCCCACGACGGAAAACACGTTATCCTTGAACTCGATATCCTCGACCGCGGCTTCCATCAGATGCGCCGCGATCTTCTTGCCCTTCAGAATGATCTTATCCATCGCCTTGACCATGGCGGACCCGCCGACCGCCAGGCTGCGGCTGCCATACGTTCCCATCCCGAACGGAATGCGCGCGGTATCGCCGTGCACCACCTCGACCTGATCCATCGTCACGCCCAACTGGTCGACCACCAATTGCGCCATGGTCGTCTCATGCCCCTGACCGTGGCTGTGCGTGCCCGTGAACACCGTCACACTGCCGGTCGGATGCACGCGGATATTGGCGACCTCATACAGTCCCGCGCGCGCCCCCAACGATCCGACGACCGCCGAGGGCGCGATCCCGCACGCCTCCAAATACGTCGAAATCCCAATACCGCGCAGTTTTCCCCGCGCCTTCGCCGCCGCCTGACGCGCCGGAAACCCGTCCCAATCAGCGTTTTTCAGCGCCACCTTCAGCGTCGTCTGATAATCGCCGCTGTCATATTGCAGCGCCACCGGCGTCTGATACGGGAACGCATCGGCGGGGATGAAATTACGCCGCCTGATGTCCACCCGGTCGATGCCGGTATCATGCGCCACCGCGTCCACCAGCCGTTCGATCAGGAACGCCGCTTCCGGCCTTCCCGCGCCGCGATACGCGTCCACCGGCACGGTATTGGTGAACACCGCCTTAACCTCGCAGTAAATCACCGGGGTTTTATAGGTCCCCGCCAGCAGTGTCGCGTAAAGATAGGTTGGCACCGCCGGCGCGAAAGTCGACAGATACGCGCCCATGTTGGCCAGCGTCGACACGCGCAATCCCAGGAACATGCCCTGAGCGTCGACCGCCATCTCGGCGGTGCTGATATGATCGCGCCCATGCGCGTCGGACATGAAACTCTCCGTCCGCTCCGCCGTCCACTTGATCGGACGGCGCACCTTGGCGGCGGCCCATGTGACGATCGCTTCCTCGGCGTAATGATAAATCTTCGACCCGAACCCGCCGCCGACATCGGGTGCCACCACGCGCAATTTATGCTCGGGGATATGCAGCACGAACGCGCCCATCAACAGCCGGATCACATGCGGATTCTGGCTGGTCGTGTGCAGCGTGTACTCGCCGGAGTGAATGTCATACTCGCCGATCGCCGCCCGCGGCTCCATCGCGTTGGGGATCAGCCGGTTATTCGTCAGATCCAGTCTGACAACCTTGTGCGCGCCGGCGAACACCGCATCGACGATGGCCTTGTCGCCAATATGCCAATCGTAACAAATATTCGACGGCACCTCGTCATGCACCGGAGGCGCCCCCGCCGCCAACGCCTGTGGCATCGTCGCCGCCGCGCGCAGCACGGTATAATCGACGACCAGCAACTCAGCCGCGTCCTTGGCCTGCTGTTTTGTCTCCGCGATCACCACCGCGACGGGATCGCCGACATGCCGCGCCTTGCCGATCGCGATCACCGGATGCGGCGGCTCCGCCATTGGCGTTCCGTCCTTGTTATGGATCTGCCACCCGCACGGCAGTCCGCCGATATTCTCCGCCGCCATATCGGCACCGGTATAAACCGCCAGCACGCCCGGCGCCGCCATCGCCGCCGCGGTATCGATCGCGTTGATCGTCGCGTTCGCATGCTCCGACCGTTTCAGATACGCATGAACCTGATTCGGCCGGTTGATGTCGTCGGTGTAATGGCCTTTCCCCGCGAGGAATCGCGAATCTTCCTTACGGCGAACCGATGCGCCGATGCCCTCGAAAGCCATGGCGTTGTCTCCCTGTGCTGACGAATTTAAGCCTTGGCGTGCATCAGAGGATGCGCCGCGGCGATCGCCTTGACGATATTATGATATCCGGTGCAACGGCACAGATTGCCTTCCAGCCCGTGGCGGATTTCCTGTTCCGTCAGCCCAGAGGGATGGTTGTTCACCAGATCGATGGCCGACATCACCATGCCCGGCGTGCAGAATCCGCATTGCAGAGCGTGATGTTCGCGGAACATTTCCTGCATCGGATGCAGCGTGCCATCGGCGGCCGCCAGACCCTCGATCGTGATCACGGTGGCGCCCTGCGCCTGAACCGCGAGCATCGTGCAGGATTTCGCCGAGATCCCGTTGACATGCACCACGCAGGCACCGCATTGCGACGTATCGCATCCGACATGAGTCCCGGTCAGCGCCAGTTTCTCGCGCAGCAGTTCCACCAGCAACGTGCGGTTTTCCACCTCCACCGTATGCTGCTTCCCATTTACCGTCAGCGTGACCTGGGCCATCGCGCTCTCCCTTTTCTTGACGTCAAATTGTGCGCGGAGTGTGGTCATGCGGCGTGCGCGGGTCAAGGTGGGGCGCTGCCCCATGCCCCGTGAGGAGGCGCTGTCTCCTCAACCTCCGCCAGAAACCGGGTCCCTGGACCGCCGTCTTTTTGGGCCTGTGCTGGAGAGGGCCGACACGGACGTCGCAACGTCGTGGACGGCCCCCTTATCCCATGACCCAAAGTCCTGGGATCCAAGGGCTACCGCCCTTGGTGGAGGTCCAGGAGGCAAAGCCTCCTGGCGGGCTTGGGCAGAGCCCAATCGTCCTCAAGGCCGAACCCCCGGCGTCTCCACCGTCAACCCCGTCGCCCTGACCCCCAAATAATGCGCCAAAGACCGATAATCCCGCGATTCCGCCGAAAACGGCTCCGCCCGCACCCCCGTCATGCAGTTCCGCACCCGCCGGTACAACGACCCCATCCCCTGCCACGACAGCCGGTATTCCGGATACCCATTCGGCTGCCCCTGAGGGATCACGCTCCCCGCCAGTTTCTGACCCGCCAGATCATCATGACACTGCGCGCACGACACATTAAACTGCCCAATCCGCTGCCGAAACAACCCCGCGCCCTCGCTGAAAAACGGCTCCCGCGGCACCACCACCATCGCCAACCCGCGAGATTGCAACCCCATCAAAGCCGACAGCCCCAACAACCGGTCATCGTCCCACGCGAACGCCTCCGCCCCCATCCGATCGACCCGGCAAAAATTGAGCCGATCCTCAATCGTTACGATCCGGTCCCGTTCCGGATCGAAAGCCGGATATCGCGCCCCCACGCCGCGCATCGCGCCGATGTCCCCATGACACGACGCACAAGATTTCCCGGCACCACCATCGACGTGCGACCATGACGCCTCCCCATCCCGCACCCATAAAAACCCCGGATTGGCCGCGTCGTCATCCTGCATCGCGCGCGTCTCCGTCTGGGCATCCTCATACCCGGACCGCGGTCCCGCGCCGCACAGCACCAGCGCCACCAGGCACCACCGCGGGATCATGTCACCGCGAACGCCACGCTCTCGGTCCGCGAAAGCCCATGATCCCCGGTGAACACCATCGTCAGAGTCCCCGCTTTCGCCGCCACCACCGAGAACGACAGAAACGGATTGGCCGAAATCGCCGGATACAAATCCACATCCAGCACCATCTCCCCATCCAGCGAGCACACGAAACGCGAGATAATATCCCGAGGAATCACCACCCCCATCGGATCGCGCCGCTGTCCGCTTTCCATCGGATGCGAAATCAGAATTTTCACCAAAAACGCCTCACCAAACCGAATAATCCCCGGTACGTTGATCAGAACCCGCGTGCTCATTCGATGCACGCCGCCAGAGTGACCAGCAACTCCACACGATCCCGCCAATAGACCCCCTCCCGGTCCCGCGCGATCGCGGTCACCGTCTGCGAGGTCGCCAGCCGGATCCGCGTCGCCACATTCACCGGCCCGGATCGCGGCCCAAAGCGGAAAATCGCGACATGCGGCAGAGGATTGCCATCCGCGAACACATGGATCGTTTCAATCGGCGAGGGAGCGTCCGCCACCGAAATCCCCATCGCCACCGCGTTGCCGTTCTCCACCATCACCGGCACATCTAAACGCACGACGCCATCTGTCACCGGATGATCGCCCACCAGGCTCTCGATCAACGCGGCCACCCGCGCCGGATCCGCCGCCGCCAGGCCCGGCATCATCGCCGCCGCCAACACCACCATCACCCGCCTGCGCGTGACAATCATTTCGCCCGCAACCCCGACAGAAACGCGACCACCTGGTCGATCTGCTCATCCGTCAAAATCGGCCGTCCCTGATACGCCGGCGCCACACGTTGCAACCCCGCGACCGCGCCATAAGCCGGCATCACCGTATCCGGATTGAACCGCTTCGGATCCACCAGCCGCGCCCGCAATTGCGCCGCCGTCAACCTGTCCCCAACGCCGTCCAACGACGGTCCGATCGTTCCCTGCAAATGCGGGGAAGGGAAGGGGCCAGAGTGACACAGTAAACACGCGCTCAGCGCCCGATCCTCGACGATGCGCCGCCCAGACTGCGCGGCGTCCAGCTGAACCAGCAGCAACAGGGCCGCGATCATCCAAACACCTCGGCGGTGATCGTCTCGAACCATTGCGCCGCGTAAACCGCCTCGGCCGCGTATTGATCCGCACCGGCATCGACCGGACTGGTCCCGCCGGCTCCGGGAATATCCGTCAACACCCCATTCACCGGCCGATACACCCCCGCCACCGAAAATCCATAGCCGGGTGCCGCCAAACTATAGCACGTGTTGATCAGCCGCGCCTCGTCCGCGGTTTCTCCCCGCAGCAAAGCCACCACCGCCGCGGCGCATAACTTCCCCTGCGCATTCGCCGCGAACGCCGATTTCGGCATCGCCCCCGCGATCGCCGCGTCGCCGATCACATGGATCCCGGGTACCAGTTTCGATTCGAACGTGTTCGGATCGACCGGACACCATCCCGTCCGATCCGCCACCCCCGCGATGGCCGCGATCGCCGCCGCGCGCTGCGGTGGCACCACCGTTCCCACCGACGCCAAATGCGTGACGAAATCCGTCTCGAACCGCCTCGACCCCGCCTCGACCCGCGTCACCTTACCGCCATCGGACGGCCCGACCCATTCCAGCATCCCGGGAGATAACCTTGCCCATGCCGCCTGAAACAATTTCTGTTTCGAGAACATATCTTTCGCGTCCAGCACCAAAATCTTCGACCGCGGTTTTCGAAGTTTCAAATACGCCGCGATCAAGCTGGCGCGCTCGTAAGGACCCGGCGGACACCGGTACGGATTGACTGGTACCGACATCACCACCAGCCCGCCATCCTCCATCGCGTCCAACTGACGGCGTAACAACAGGGTTTGCTCACCGGCCTTCCAGGCGTGCGGCATCCGCGCCGAGGCCGCCTCGTCATACCTTTCCAGCCCGTTCCAAACGATATCGATGCCCGGCGACAGGATCAGCCGGTCATAGCCGAACGCCGCTCCATCCGCCGCCGTCACCACGCGCCGCGCGGCGTCGATCGCCACCGCCGCCGACGGCACCACGGTCACGCCGCTGGCGCGTACGGCATCGTAACCGAAACGTTGCGCGCTGATGTCCCGCATCCCCGCGACCACCAGATTGCTGAACGGGCAGGCGGTATAAACCGCCGCGGGCTCCAGCAGAGTCACGTCCAGCGCCGGATCGTACCGCCGCAGGAACCGCGCCGCCGTCGCCCCGCCAAAGCCCCCGCCCACCACGACAACCCGCGCCGCCGTTCCCGCCGCCAGCAAAAACGGCGCCGCCAGCACGCGCCGCCGCCGCATCATTTCTGACCCGCCCACCAGGCGGCGATCGCGCCCAACTCAGCCGGTTCAAACCCTTTCGCGATCCGCCCCATCACCGTCGACGGCCGCGCCCCGGACCGGAACGCCAGCAAACTGTCAGTCATTTCGCCCGCATCGCGTCCCGCGATCGGCGCCGCCGCGCCATGGCACCCGGAACACGAGGCGGCTCCGAGAGGTGCCGGCCCAAACGCCGCCAGCAACAGCAGCGCCACCCGCGCCTTCACGCACATTATCTCATGCCGGACGCAGATCGTCCGGCCCCAGAGGCAGGGCGCGAACCCGCCGTCCCGTCGCGGCGAAAATAGCGTTCAGCACAGCGGGACCCGCGACCGCGATCGTCGGCTCTCCGACCCCGCCCCAGAACCCGCCGGAGGGCACCAGAACCGTCTCCACCTTCGGCATCTGAGCCAGCCGCATCACCGGATTGTCATCGAAATTCCCCTGCGCCACCCGGCCATTTTCGATCGTGATCTGACTGAACAGCACCGCACTCAGCCCATAAACGAAGGAGCCCTCGACCTGCATCGCCACCTGTTCCGGATTGACAACATAGCCGCAATCCGTCGCCGCCACGATCCGGTGGATCTTCAACTCGCGTTTGGCGGAGATCGAGATTTCCGCCACCGCCGCCGTAAACGATCCGAACCCGCCATTCTGCGCGATGCCGCGGAACACGCCCTTGGGCAGCGGCGTATCCCATCCCGCCCGCTCCGCCGCCGCGTTCAGCACCGCCAGATGTTTTGGGTTCTTCGTCATCAACGCGCGGCGGAACGCGAGTGGATCCTTCTCCGCCGCCTGCGCCATTTCGTCGATGAAACATTCCATGAAGAACGCGTTCTGATTGGTATTGACCCCGCGCCAAAACCCGACCGGCACATGCGTGTTGCGCACGGCATGGTCGATCAGCAAATTCGGAATGCCCATATAGCCATATTCGCCAGGCACCCAACCCTGGAAGGCGATGCGATCGATCCCGTTTTCCATCCGGTGCGGTGCCAGATGCGCCAGGATCGACTGGCCCGACAATCGCGCGTGCAACGCCGTGACATCGCCATTCGCATCCAGACCCGCGCGCAATTTGCATTGCGTGATCGGCCGGTAGAACCCGTGTTGCATATCCTCCTCACGGCTCCAGATCAGCTTGACCGGAACCCCAGGGATTTGCTTCGCGATGATCACCGCCTGGCGCACGTAATCCTGTTGCCCGCGGCGCCCGAACCCGCCGCCCAGATGGTGCTTGTTCACCTTGACGGCGTCGAGCTTTACCTCCGCCGCTTCCGCCGCCGCCGCCAGAGACGCGTCGCCGTTCTGACTGCCAACCCAGATCTCGATGACGTTATTATTCCACAACGCGGTGCAGTTCATCGGTTCCAAAGTCGCGTGATTCTGGAACTGCGTGCCATAGACCGCCTCGACCTTGCGCGCCGCGCCGGCGAAAATGGTGTCGAAATCGCCGTGTCGCATGCCCAACGCGGCCTCTTTCGCGTCGAGGCCGGTTTTCAACAGCGCATCGATTTGCTTGCTGTCGACTTTCGCGTTGGCCCCCTCGTCCCACACGATCGGCAACGCCGCCAGCGCCGTTTTCGCCTGAAACCATTTATCCGCGACCACCGCGACGGCGTTGTCGCCGGCCTTCACGACATGCCGCACCCCCGGCATGCCCGCGATCTTCGCCGCGTCGAAACTCTTGAGCGTGCCGCCAAACACCGGCGATTGCGCGATCGCCGCGTTCAGCATGCCCGGCAGAGCGACATCGATCGCGTAAATCAGCTTGCCCGACAATTTCTCCGCCGTATCCAGCCGCTTCACCCCGCGCCCGATCAACGTCCATTCCGCCGGCGTTTTGACTTTCACATCGGTGGGCACCGGCAGCGCCGCCGCCTCGGCCGCCAGCGCGCCATAGCGCAGGCGTTTCCCCGTGGGCGTGTGCGTCACCACGCTCATCGCCGCTGAACACTCGCTGACGGGAACCCCCCATTGTTTCGCCGCCGCCTCGACCAGCATCGCCTTCGCGACCGCGCCGCCCTTGCGCACATAATCGACGGAGGCGCGGATCCCCCGGCTGCCCCCCGTCGACATATCGCCCCAGGCCCGCTTATTCGCCAAATTGACCTCGGGTGCGACATACTCCGCCCGCACAAAACGCCAATCGGCGTCGAG
>JAYVXQ010000236.1:0-5092 GCA_043785025.1 Acetobacteraceae bacterium | reverse complement strand
GTCACCGAGGCCGCGGTCACCGTTCCGCCGCCCAACACCGACAGCGCACCGGTGCCGCCATCCGCGATCACGAACGCGCCCGCGACCGTCAAATGCGACCCCGTACCCACCACGCTGATTTGCCCGATGCCGCTCGGAGAGACGCCGCTATCCAACGCCCCCGCGGCCACCGAGCCCCCGGCGCTGATCGCCAGCCCGCCCGACCCCAAAAGGCCGACATCCAGCAGGCCCGACACCAACCAGGTCGACCCGGCCCCCGCCACCGTCGCGAACGACCCGGACGCGGCGGACCCCGCGGCGATCGTCGCCCCCGCCCCCACCGAAACCGTCGCCCCCGCCTCGATATCCACCAGGCCGATGCCCAAATCGCCCGCGATGAAACCGCCCGCCAAACCAAGGACGGAGGCTGTCCCGGTCACGCTCACCAGCCCGCCCCCCGCCACCGTGAACAGCCCGCCACCGCCCGAAAAATACCCGCCATCGCTGATCAGCAAGCGGCCTGAATCGACCCCGCCGACCTGAAACGCGCCCGTTTCCGTCAGAATCGCGCCCACCCCCGCGATCGCCAGATCAGCCGCTACTCCACCGGTTCCCGCGACCGTTCCCCCCGCCAGGAAACTCAGCCCGACACCGGGCGCGATGTTCACACTCCCCTGATCGATCAACCGCCAGGCATTGGCGCTGGTGCCGGTCAAACTCCAGGCCGCTCCGGCATCCACCACCAGTGAGGCGACATTCACAAATTGCCCATCGGGAATGGCGAGCACGCCCGAACCCCCGCCCAATTCCAGAACGCCGTTGGCGTTTCCGGCATCGACCACGCCGGTGAAACTCGCCCCCGGCAACGCCACGACGCGGTTGGCGGCGGCGGAGCCCAAATGTATCGCGCCCACCACGCCCGCGTTGACCACCGTCATCCCACCGCCCGTGCCGTAAATCGCGGGCCCGGAGGCCACCGCGATCGCCGCCCCCGCCCCGTTCACCAGCGTGGCCCCGGAAACCAAGGTCACGCCCGAGCCGAGAGATCCAAGGTTGGTCAAGGTGCCCGCGACATTGATCGCGGAACCGGCGCCCAAGGCCACGCCCGGCAGCACCCAACTGGCCCCCGCGTCCACCGCGAGGGCGGAAAACCCGGTGAACCCCAGGCTCAAACCGACGCCCGCCAAAGTCCCGGCACCAACGCCGGACGCCAGTTCCATTGTGCCTCCGCCGCCGGACACCTTGCCCTTGAACACCGCCCCCGGCGACACGATCAGCCGGTTGACGCCCAACGCCGCGAAACCAATCGCCCCAATCGTCCCCGCGTTGACCACCGTCATCCCGGCCTGTCCGCCGATCACCGCGCTCTGTCCCGCGCCCCCGGTGATCGTTCCGCGATTGACGACCGTTCCTCCCCCGTCCAATTCCACGCCGGTTCCGGTGCCCGCGATCAAACCCTCATTCACGATCGTGGCCGCGCCCGCCGCCAGCACGCCGATCGCCGAGCTGATCACGCCCGACGCCGCGTTCGACACGAATCCGCTCTGGCTCAGATTGACGCCCGCATGGCCCGTGCCCGCCGTTCGCGCGACGATTGAGCCCGCGTTGGTGATCGACACCGATCCCGCCACCGCGCGGATCCCGTCCCACCCGGCGATCGTCCCGCCCGCCAGGTTGCGCGCCGTGTCCGCGCCCGCCAGATAAACCCCGGCACCGGCGATCGTATTCAGGACCGGCCCGCCATAGCCCGAGATCACCCCCGCATTCACCACCGAGGCGGCCGGCTGCCCCACCCGCGTGGTCACCCCGAGGAACCCGCGGATATAGCCGCCCGAAAGATTGGTCAGCTCCCCGCCCGCCCGCAAATCAATCCCGATGCCGCGAGTCCCGGCCGCGGGCCCACCCAAAATATCGCCCGCATTCACCACCGTGGCCTTCACGCCGGACACAAGCGCCCCGGTATAGCCGGACACCACCCCGCGCGGGCCGCCCGCGATCGCCTGATTGGTGATCAACCCGCCCGCCCGTACATCGACCCCGATCCCGCTCGCCGCCGCCCCCGCCAAAACGCCGGAGTTGGTAATCGTCACAGCGGCGCCGACCGCCGCCACGGCCCTGAACGCGCTCACGGTTCCGGCATTGGTGATAGTGCCGCCCGACAGGACGAACACGCCGTATCCCGCCGTCGCCGAGCCCGAGATCACCCCCGTGTTGCCAACCGATCCGCCGCCTTGCAGCCGCGCGCCGCTCCCACTCCCCCCCTGGATCGACCCGGCGTTTAGGATCGTCCCGCCCGCGCGCAAATCCAGCCCGCCGCCGGTTCCGCTCACGATCAGCCCGGAATTACTCAGCGTGCTCAGGCCCGCCGCGTAAACCGCCGAGGCGCTGGCGCTGATCGTCCCCTGATTGCTGACCACGCCCGCGGCGAAGGAGGTCAGGCGCACGCCAATGCCGTTCCTCGCCAGTATCGTGCCGGTATTCGTCAGCCCCCAGTCGCTCAACAGCAGCAGGTCGATCGCATCGCCCGAGGCCACGTCGAAGGCGCCGGTCACCGACACCGGATTCTGGCTCTCCAGCAACCCGGAGAAATTGCTGGTATACGTTCCGCTCAGGGTTGTTCCGGCCATGTTTTGACGATTCCCTCCATTGCGCGAGCGGCGCGTGGTGGCACTGTGTCATCAAAAAAGATGATCAGCCAAGGGCTTCAGATCGCGAACGGTCCGCCACATGAAACGACCCGCCGTGGCATGGGCCAGGCGGGTCGCGAATCACGATCGTCGATAACCCGAATGGCGGGCGATCACCCCATGGGCGCGGCGAGCCGCTCGACGGCATGCTGCCGCTCCGCCGCCACCCGGGTTTTCATCGCTTTCTGCAGCTTCTCGAACGACCGCACCTCGATCTGGCGCACCCGCTCGCGGGAGATATTATACTTGTGCGACAAATCCTCGAGCGTCGCGGGGTTATCCTTCAGGCGCCGCTCGATCAGGATATCGCGTTCCCGATCGTTCAGCGTTTTCAGCGCGTTGGCCAGCAGCGCCTTGCGCCCGGTGAGTTCTTCCCGGTCCGCCAGCGCGGTTTCCTGGCTTTCCTCGGTATCCACCAGCCAGTCCTGCCATTCGCCTTCGCTGTCCTGCCGCACGGGGGCGTTCAAACTGTGATCGGGGGCGGCCAGGCGGCGGTTCATATTGACCACATCCTGTTCCGGCACACCCAGGACGCGGGCGATCTCGGTCACCTGTTCGGGCTGCAGATCGCCGTCGTCGATGGCTTTCATTTGGCCTTTCAACCGCCGCAGATTGAAGAACAGCTTCTTCTGCGCCGCCGTGGTGCCCATTTTGACCAACGACCAACTATGCAGGATGTATTCCTGGATCGCGGCGCGGATCCACCACATCGCATAGGTCGCGAGGCGGAAGCCGCGGTCCGGATCGAACCGTTTCACGGCCTGCATCATGCCGACATTGCCTTCGCTGATCAGTTCCCCGACCGGCAGGCCGTAGCCGCGATAGCCCATGGCTATTTTCGCGACGAGCCGCAAATGGGAGGTGACAAGCTTATGCGCCGACGCCATATCCGCATCGTCACGCCAGCGATGGGAGAGGGAAAGCTCCTCATCCGGCGTGAGCATCGGGAATTTCCGGATCTCTTGCAGATACCGGGTGAGGTTGCCTTCTGGGGCGATGTTAAGGACGGCTGACGCCATCATGGGCTCCATGTGTCTGACCGGTGACCGTGCCCAGGATGGGCGCACGGGATGGACGGTCGGGACAGTCTGTTCAGTCTAATGCGGGAGGGGCTCTAAAGGTCCCGGTCACCCGTCCCAAACTGGCGGCGGTATTTCCGGACGTCCCCATCGCGGCGATGCATTCCTCGCCGCGACACAAACTTTATACAGGACCAGGTTGGTCCTGTCAACATTACTAACCAGTTAGCTTGCCGATAGATTGGCCTCCACGAGGCGGATCAGCGCCGCCATATCGTCGGGCACCGGGGTTTCAAAGGCCAGTTTCTCCCCGGTCCGGGGATGCGCGAACCCCAAAGAGGCCGCGTGCAGGGCCTGGCGCGGAAAGTCCAGCAGGACCCGCCTGATCTCCGGCGCGACGCCCCGGGAGACGGCGGGAATGCGCCGTAAATACAGCGGATCGCCGACGATCGGATGGCCGCGGTCGCTCATGTGCACGCGGATCTGATGGGTCCGCCCGGTCGCCAGACGGCAGGAGACAAGAGACACCGAGACCCCGAACGCGCGCATGACCTGATAGCGGGTCAGGGCTGCTTTGCCGCCATGGCCCACCACCGCCATCCGTTTGCGGTCCCGCTTGTCGCGCCCGATCGCGCCTTCAATCTCGCCCTTCAACGGCGTCGGCAACCCCCAGCACAGCGCGATATACGCCCGATCGAGGTCGCGCGCCGCGAAGGCCGCCGTCAGCGCGTCATTGGCCAGTTGGGTCTTGGCGACCACCATGACGCCGGAGGTGTCCTTATCCAGCCGGTGCACGATCCCCGGCCGTTTTTCGGCGCCGATACCAGTGAAACCCGGCCCGCAATGCGCCAGTAGCGCGTTCACCAGCGTCCCATCGGGATTGCCGGGCGCGGGGTGCACGACGAGGCCGGCGGGCTTGTCCAGCACGATCAGGTCCCGGTCCTCGAACAGAATCGGGAAGGGAATCACCTGCGCCACCGGCCGCGCATCCACCGCGGCGGGGATCCTGAACCAATAAACCGCGCCTTCACGGGCTATTTCGGACGGTTCCGTGACCCGCCTTCCCTCGCCCTCGGCGCCCGTGCGATCCAGACGCGTCACGGCGCCCTGTTCGATCAGCGTCTTGATCCGGGACCGCGACAGCGCCCCATCCAGACTGGCGAGCAGCCGGTCGATCCGCTCCCCCGCCTGCGCGGCTGAAACGGTAAGGTGGACGCTGTGCTGGGGTGTGGTCATCCGGCGAGGCATAGACAAAGGCCGAGAGGCCGGAAAGGACCAGGAATGGATCGAGGGATGGGCACTCTGAAATGGGCCGTCATCGTAATGGGCGTGTTGATCCTGTTGGGCACGACGGCGATGATCATCGTCCTGTTCAAACGCGCCTCCGGAACGGCACCCGCCGCCACG